>CAZBVD010000034.1:0-13658 GCA_964495235.1 uncultured Dysgonomonadaceae bacterium
TGCCAGTGGTAATTACTTATTACTCTGATAAGTCTTTTGATTTTATAGTTAAAACTCCACCCGTTGCGATTCAATTACTTGAAGCAAGTAAAAAGAAAGCTGGTTCACCAGAACCTAATAGAGTAAAAGTAGCTCAAGTAACTTGGTCACAAGTTCAGGCTATTGCTGCTGATAAAATGACTGACTTAAACTGCTTTCAATTAGAATCTGCAATGAGAATGGTAGCTGGAACGGCTCGAAGCATGGGTATCACAGTAAAAGGGAAATTCCCTGATAATTTAGAATAATTTAAACTTCAATTAAGACATGAGTAAACTAACGAAAAATCAAAAGTTGGCTTTGAGCAAGATTGAAGAAGGGAAAACCTATTCTTTAAAAGAGGCTTCATCATTAGTTAAAGAAATAACTACAACTAAATTTGATGCTTCTGTTGATATCGATGTGCGTTTAGGCGTAGATCCGCGAAAAGCTAACCAAATGGTAAGAGGTGTAGTATCTCTGCCACACGGTACGGGTAAAGAAATCAAAGTTCTAGTATTGTGCTCTCCTGATGCAGAGGCTGCGGCCACTGAAGCTGGTGCAGACTATGTTGGACTAGATGAGTATATTGAAAAAATTAGAGGCGGTTGGACTGATATTGATGTTATTATAACTCAACCTGCTATTATGGGTAAAATTGGTGCATTGGGTCGTATTTTAGGACCTCGTGGTTTAATGCCAAACCCTAAGAGTGGAACAGTTACTCCTGATGTGGCTACGGCTGTAAGGGAAGTAAAACAAGGTAAAATTGACTTTAAAGTAGACAAAGCAGGTATAATACACACCTCTATAGGAAAAGTTTCTTTTTCTCCCGATCAGATTAGAGATAATGTGAGAGAATTTATTTCTACACTACAAAAACTTAAACCTACATCGGCAAAAGGTGTTTATTTTAGAAGTATTTATCTTTCTAGTACAATGAGTAAGGGGATTAAGGTAGATCCAAAATCCATAGAGGAAATTGATAAACAAGAACAACTGTAAATATCTATGAAGAAGGAAGATAAAAATAAAATTGTAGATTTAATTGCTTCTACTATCAAAGAATATGATAACTTTTACTTAACAGATATCTCTACATTAGATGCTAGCAAAACTAGTATTTTAAGAGGTGAGTGTTATAAGGAAGATATCAAATTAATGGTAGTGAAGAATACTCTACTTCGCCAGGCATTGAATAGACTTGACGGAAATTATGATGAGTTAGACCCTCTTTTAAAAGGTAATACAGCTATCATGTTTTCAAATGTAGCCAATGCTCCTGCTAAGTTGATTAATAAATATAAATCTGCTAAGATACCTGCATTGAAAGGTGCATACGTACAAGAAAGCTTTTTTATTGGAGCTGAATACTTACCACAGCTTGTTTCTATTAAGAGCAAGGATGAAGTAATTGGCGAAATAATAGGTTTATTGCAATCTCCAGCAAAGAATGTTATATCTGCACTACAATCAGGTGCAAATACCATTCATGGTGTTTTGCAAACCCTTTCAGAGAAATAATATATTTTCAAGACAACAAAGAATTAATAAACAATTTAAATCATACAAAAAATGGCAGACTTAAAAGATTTTGCTGAACAATTAGTTAACCTAACTGTAAAAGAAGTTAACGAACTTGCAGAAATTTTAAAAACAGAATATGGTATTGAGCCAGCAGCGGCTGCAGCAGTTGCTGTTGCAGGACCTGCAGCAGAAGCTGAAGCAGTAGAACAAACAGAATTTGATGTAGTATTAACTGCAGCAGGTAGTTCTAAATTAGCTGTAGTAAAACTTGTAAAAGAACTTACAGGTCTTAGCTTAAAAGAGTCTAAAGAATTAGTAGATGCTGCACCATCAGAAATTAAAAAAGGAGTATCAAAAGATGAAGCTGAGTCACTTTCATCACAACTTAAAGACGCAGGGGCAGACGTTGAAATTAAATAGCATTAATCTGATTTAAATCAGAAGTATGGTTAAGAATCTTCACCCAAGAAGGTTCTTAACCTTTTGTGTCAATACATATTAAGTTCCAACAAACTCATATATCCCATGTCTTTAAACCAAACCAACAATAGAATAAATTTTGCATCTATAGCAAATCCTCTGCAATTTCCAGATTTCTTGGAAGTACAGCTTAAATCTTTTCAAGATTTTTTGCAATTGGATGCACCACCAGAGCATAGAAAAAACGAAGGTCTTTATAAGGTCTTTACAGAAAATTTCCCTATTGCCGACACTCGTAATAATTTTGTGCTTGAGTTTTTAGATTATTACATAGATCCTCCTCGTTACTCAATTGATGAGTGTATTGATAGGGGATTAACATATAGTGTTCCTTTAAAGGCCAAACTCTACTTATACTGTACAGATCCAGATCATGAGGATTTTGCTTCTGTTATACAGGATGTTTATTTAGGGACAATTCCTTATATGACTGAACGTGGAACGTTTGTTATAAATGGCGCAGAACGTGTAATTGTATCACAATTACATAGATCGCCAGGCGTTTTCTTTGGTCAAAGTATTCATGCAAATGGTACAAAACTGTATTCAGCACGCGTAATTCCGTTTAGAGGTTCTTGGATAGAATTTGCAACGGATATTCATAATGTGTTGTATGCCTATATTGATAGAAAAAAGAAATTACCTGTAACTACTCTCTTACGTGCTATTGGCTATGAAAGCGATAAAGATATTCTTGAAATATTTAATTTAGCCGAAGAGGTAAAAGCTACAAAAACAGGCTTGAAGAAAGTTGTTGGTCGTAAACTTGCTGCTCGTGTATTAAAGTCTTGGATGGAGGACTTTGTTGATGAAGATACAGGTGAAGTAACGTCTATTGAACGAAATGAAGTAATTCTAGAAAGAGAAACTATCTTAGATGAAGATAATATCAATGATATTCTAGAATCTGGTGTTTCTGTAATTTTATTACATAAAGAGACGGAGCATTCTTCAGACTATACTATAATTTATAATACGTTGCAAAAAGATCCTAGTAACACAGAGATTGATGCAATTAGACATATATATCGTCAGTTACGTAGTGCTGAACCAGCTGATGATTCAAGTGCACGTGAAGTAATTAATAATTTATTTTTCTCCGAAAAACGTTATGATTTAGGAGATGTAGGTCGTTATAGAATCAATAAGAAGCTTAATCTTAATATTGATGACTCCGTGCGTGTTCTTACTAAAGAAGACATTATAGAAATTATTAAGTTCCTTATTGAGCTTATTAATTCAAAAGCAATTGTTGATGATATAGATCACTTGAGTAACCGTCGTGTGCGTACTGTTGGTGAACAACTTTACAATCAATTTGGAGTTGGTTTAAACAGAATGGCTCGCATTATTCGTGAGCGAATGAATGTTCGCGATAACGAGGTGTTTACACCAATTGATCTGATAAATGCAAAAACTATTTCATCTGTTATCAATACATTTTTTGGTACAAATGCATTGTCTCAATTTATGGATCAAACGAATCCATTAGCTGAAATAACTCATAAACGTAGAATGTCAGCGTTAGGCCCAGGTGGTTTGTCGCGAGAACGTGCTGGCTTTGAGGTACGAGACGTTCATTTTACTCACTATGGCCGTTTGTGTCCTATTGAAACTCCTGAAGGTCCTAACATTGGTTTAATATCTTCTTTATGTGTCTACGCCAAAATTAATAATTTAGGCTTTATTGAAACACCATATAGAAAAATAGAGGACAATAAAGTTAACACCACTCAGGATGGAATTATTTATCTAGCAGCAGAAGAAGAGGAAGACAGAATTATTGCTCAAGGTAATGCACCTCTTGATAAAGATGGTAGATTTATATTGAGTAGGGTAAAAGCACGTAAAGATGCAGACTATCCTATTGTAGATCCAGAGGAGGTTGAACTCATGGATGTTTCACCAATGCAGATCGCATCTATTGCAGCAGCTCTTATTCCATTTTTGGAACATGACGATGCCAACCGTGCATTGATGGGTTCTAATATGATGCGTCAGGCAGTACCATTGATAATGCCCGAGGCTCCTATTGTAGGAACTGGTTTGGAGCATCAATTAATCCAAGATTCTCGTACCCAAATTGTAGCTGAGAATGACGGTGAGGTTGTTTATGTTGATGCTACAACAATAAAAATTAATTACGTAAGAACAGAAAAGGAAGAGTTTACAAGCTTTGAAGATTCTGTCAAAACATATAATCTTCCTAAGTATAGGAAGACTAATCAAAATACAACAGTAGACCTTAAACCTCTTTGTAGAAAAGGAGATAAAGTAACTAAAGGACAAATATTAACTGAAGGATACTCTACAGAAAAAGGAGAGTTGGCTTTAGGTAGAAATCTGAAAGTTGCTTTTATGCCTTGGAAAGGTTATAACTTTGAGGATGCTATTGTATTAAGTGAAAGATTGGTTAGAGAAGATGTCTTTACATCTGTCCATGTTGAAGAGTTCACGCTAGAAGTACGTGAAACTAAACGAGGTGAAGAGGAATTAACATCAGATATTCCAAACGTTAGTGAGGAAGCTACAAAAGACCTCGATGAGCGTGGAATAATTCGTGTTGGAGCTCGTGTAAAACCAGGAGATATTTTGATTGGTAAAATTACTCCAAAAGGCGAGTCAGATCCTTCTCCTGAAGAAAAACTGCTACGTGCAATTTTTGGAGATAAAGCTGGAGATGTAAAAGATGCATCGTTAAAAGCTTCACCTTCTTTAAAAGGTGTTGTTATCAATACTAATCTTTTTTCTAAGCAAGCAAAAAAAGGTAAAAGCAAGTTGTCTAACAAAGCCTTGTTGCCAAAACTCGATGAAGAGTATGAAGGTAGAATGGCCGATTTAAGAAAGTCTCTTATTGTGAAGTTGACTGCTCTTACTGAAGGTAAATTATCGGCTGGAGTAAAGGATTACACTAATATGGATGTTATTCCTAAAGGTGCTAAATTTACACAGAGTACTTTTGCTGACTTAGACTTTGAAGCAGTTCAGTTAAATAAATGGACTACAGATTCAGAACAAAACGAGTTAATTAGAACTACCGTTATTAATTATTTGCGAAAGCATAAGGAGCTTGACTCTGAATTGAAACGTAAACGTTTTGATTTAACTATAGGAGATGAGCTACCAACTGGCATAATGAAAATTGCCAAGGTTTATATAGCTAAGAAACGCAAAATTCAGGTAGGTGATAAAATGGCTGGACGTCACGGAAACAAAGGTATTGTTTCAAAAATTGTTCGTCAAGAAGATATGCCTTTCCTTGCTGATGGCACACCAGTTGATATTGTATTGAATCCTCTTGGAGTACCTTCTCGTATGAACCTTGGACAGATTTTTGAAACTGTACTGGGTTGGGCAGGTAAAGAATTAGGTATTCGTTTTGCGACACCTATTTTTGATGGTGCTTCATTAGATGATATAAATGAATGGACTGATAAAGCAAATGTTCCACGATACGGAAAAACCTATTTGTATGACGGTGAAACAGGCGATAGATTTGATCAACCTGCAACAGTGGGAATAATCTATATGCTAAAGCTTGGTCACATGGTTGAAGATAAAATGCATGCTCGTTCTATTGGACCATACTCTCTTATTACACAGCAACCTCTTGGTGGTAAAGCACAATTTGGTGGACAGCGTTTTGGGGAAATGGAGGTTTGGGCACTTGAGGCATTTGGAGCTGCTCATACTTTGCAAGAGATATTGACTATAAAATCTGATGATGTTGTAGGAAGATCAAAAGCTTATGAAGCAATAGTTAAAAGTGAACCTATGCCAGAACCAGGAATTCCGGAGTCACTTAATGTTTTATTACATGAATTAAGAGGGTTGGGATTGAGTCTCTCACTCGATTAATAAAATCATATTTAATGTATGATTATCCCATTTGTAAGAATGGGATTGCTAATTAATAAGAATCACTTAACTCTTTATATAATTATAAAAACATGGCATTTAGAAAAGAACGTAAGATAAAGAGTAACTTTTCAAAAATAACGATCAGTTTAGCATCACCAGAAGAAATACTTGAAAATTCAAGTGGTGAAGTGCTTAAACCAGAAACTATAAATTATCGCACATACAAACCAGAGCGTGATGGTCTCTTTTGTGAACGTATTTTTGGTCCAGTAAAAGATTACGAATGTCACTGCGGTAAATATAAACGCATTAGATACAAAGGAATTGTATGTGATAGATGTGGTGTTGAAGTTACTGAGAAAAAAGTTCGACGTGAGCGTACAGGTCACATTCATTTAGTTGTGCCCGTAGCTCATATTTGGTACTTCAGGTCTTTACCTAATAAGATAGGTTATTTGTTGGGGATACCTACAAAGAAACTTGATACCATAATTTATTATGAACGATATGTGGTAATTCAACCAGGAGTTTTAGAAGGTGAAGTAAAGGTACGTGACCTTTTGACAGAAGATGAGTACTTAGACATACTTGAAAAACTACCGAAAGATAATCAATTATTAGATGATTCTGACCCAAATAAGTTTATTGCAAAAATGGGTGCAGAAGGTCTTTTAGGACTGTTGAGCAATTTGAATCTTGATTCATTGGCCAATAAGCTACGTCATAAAGCCGATACAGAGACTTCTCAACAACGTAGAAATGAAGCTTTAAAGCAACTGCAAGTTGTAGAAGCTTTTAGAGGTTCTAAAAAAATAAATAAGCCAGAGTGGATGATACTCAAAGTAGTACCAATCATTCCGCCAGAGTTGCGTCCTCTTGTTCCTTTAGATGGAGGCAGGTTTGCGACTTCTGACCTTAATGACTTATATCGTCGTGTTATTATACGTAACAATCGTCTAAAGAGACTTATAGATATAAAAGCTCCTGATGTAATTCTTAGAAATGAGAAGCGTATGTTACAAGAGTCTGTTGACTCCTTGTTAGATAACTCACGTAAGTCAAGTGCTATTAAAACTGAGTCTAATCGTCCTCTTAAATCTCTTTCAGATAGTTTAAAGGGTAAGAGAGGTCGTTTCCGTCAGAATCTATTAGGTAAACGAGTAGATTATTCAGCTCGTTCGGTTATTGTTGTAGGTCCAGAATTGAAACTACACGAATGTGGAATACCTAAAGACATGGCTTCAGAAATTTACAAACCTTTTATTATTAGAAAACTAATAGAAAGAGGTATTGTGAAAACTGTTAAGTCGGCAAGAAGAATTGTTGATAGAAAAGAACCTGTAGTATGGGATATTTTAGAACACGTGATGAAAGGACATCCTGTTCTTCTTAACCGTGCTCCAACTCTTCACCGTTTAGGTATTCAGGCTTTTCAACCAAAAATGATTGAGGGTAGAGCAATTCAGTTGCACCCCCTTGCATGTACTGCTTTTAACGCTGACTTTGATGGTGACCAAATGGCTGTTCATCTTCCATTAGGAAATGAAGCTATTCTGGAGGCTCAATTACTTATGTTAGCATCACACAATATTCTTAACCCAGCAAATGGTGCGCCAATTACTGTTCCTTCACAGGACATGGTTTTAGGTTTGTATTATATTACAAAAATACGTCCAGGTGCACTTGGAGAAGGGATGACTTTTTATGGAGAGGAAGAGGCTATCATTGCTTACAACGAAGGTAAGGTGGCTATACATGCTCTTGTGAAAGTTATGGTTGACGATATTGATGAAGAAGGAAACTTAATACGTAAAATTCACGAAACTACTGTTGGTAGAGTAATTACAAACGAATATATTCCAAAAGAAGTTGGTTATGTAAACGAATTACTTTCGAAGAAATCGTTGCGTGATATTATTGGAAAAGTAATTAAAACCTGTGGTGTTGCACGTACTGCTCAATATCTTGATGATATCAAAGATTTGGGTTTTCGCATGGCATTTAAAGGTGGTTTATCTTTCAATCTTGACGATATTATTATTCCAAAAGAAAAAGAAAAGTTTATAAATGAAGGTTACGAAGAAGTGGAGCAAATATTGGATAACTACAATATGGGTTTCATTACTTATAACGAACGTTATAATCAAATTATTGATACTTGGACTCATATAAACTCTAAGTTATCAAATACATTGATGAAGCAAATTGCTGAAGACGATCAAGGGTTTAACTCTGTTTATATGATGTTAGACTCTGGTGCTCGTGGATCTCGCGAACAGATTCGCCAGTTATCAGGAATGCGTGGGTTAATGGCTAAACCACAAAAAAGTGGTGCAGAAGGTGGGCAAATTATTGAAAACCCTATTCTTTCAAACTTTAAAGAAGGTTTATCTGTATTGGAGTATTTTATCTCTACTCACGGTGCTCGTAAAGGTTTGGCCGATACTGCTCTTAAGACTGCCGATGCTGGATATTTAACACGTCGTTTAGTTGACGTATCGCAAGATGTTATTGTTACTGAAAGTGACTGTGGAACACTGCGTGGTTTAATTGCATCAGCCTTAAAGAGTAATGATGAAGTTGTAGCTTCGCTTTATGAAAGAATCTTAGGTCGTGTATCTGTACATGATATTTACCATCCTCTAACAGGAGATCTTATCTTAAGTTCAGGTGAAGAAATTACAGAAGATATTGCTGCAAAAATAGAAAAATCACCAATTGAACGTGTTGAAATACGTTCTGTACTTACTTGTGAGTCACGTCAGGGTGTTTGTGCAAAATGCTATGGTCGTAACCTTGCAAGCGGACAAATGGTTCAAAAAGGTGAGGCTATTGGTGTTATTGCAGCTCAATCTATTGGAGAGCCTGGAACTCAGCTAACGTTGCGTACTTTCCATGTGGGTGGTATTGCATCTAACATTGCATCAGAAAATCGTATTATAACTAAGTACGATGGTATTCTTGAAATGGATGATTTACGTACAGTTGAGTCGACTGATAGTGAAGGCAAAGCTCACAAAGTTGTAGTTAGTCGTTTGGTTGAAATGCGTATAATTGATCCTAACACTAAGATAGTTTTATTGACGCACAACGTACCTTATGGTGCAAAACTTTATTTCGACAATAATTCTAAAGTTACTAAAGGTGATTTAATTTGTGAGTGGGATCCATTTAATGCTATTATTGTTTCTGAAGCAACTGGTAGAATTAAGTTTGAGAACTTTATAGAAAATGTTACTTATAAAGTTGAATCTGACGAGCAAACAGGTTTAAAAGAGAGGGTAATTATAGAGTCGCGCGACAAAACTAAAGCGCCATCAGCTCATATTTTAAATGAAAATGATGATATCTTGCGTACCTACACACTTCCGCTTGGTGCCCATCTTGTGAAAAATGAAAATGATATTATCAATTCTGGTGACATATTAGTTAAGATTCCAAGAGCTGTAGGCAAGTCTGGTGATATTACTGGAGGTTTACCAAGGGTAACCGAATTGTTTGAGGCTAGAAATCCTTCTAATCCTGCTGTTGTTTCTGAAATTGACGGAGAAGTTAGTTTTGGTAAAATAAAAAGAGCAAATCAGGAGATTATTGTTACTTCAAAACTTGGTGAAACCAAAAAATATCTCGTTCCATTGTCTAAGCAAATTCTTGTTCAAGAGAATGACTATGTACGTGCTGGTTTACCACTTTCGGACGGAGCAATTACTCCTGCTGATATATTGGCAATTAAAGGTCCAACTGCAGTACAAGAGTATATTGTAAATGAAATTCAAGATGTTTACCGTTTACAAGGTGTGAAGATTAATGATAAGCACTTTGAGGTAATTGTTCGTCAAATGATGCGTAAAGTTGAAGTTGTTGAACCTGGAGATACACGTTTCCTTGAGCAAAAGCTTGTTGACAAACACGAAATCATGGAAGAGAACGATCGCATATGGTCTAAAAAGGTTGTTGTTGATAAAGGCGACTCCGAAATCTTTGAACCCGGACAGATTGTTACTGTAAGAAAGCTACGTGATGAGAACAGTTCTTTGAAGCGTAGAGACTTGAAGCTTGTAGAAAGCCGTGATGCTATTCCTGCTACAGCCAACCAGGTGTTGCAAGGTATAACAAGAGCTGCACTACAAACTACTAGCTTTATTTCAGCTGCTTCTTTCCAGGAAACAACAAAGGTGTTGAACGATGCCGCTATTCATGGTAAGACTGATTTCCTTGAAGGATTGAAAGAAAATGTTATTTGTGGTCATCTTATTCCAGCTGGAACTGGTCAGCGTGCGTTTGACAAGTTGATTGTTGGTTCAAGGGAAGACTTCGAAAAAATATCAGTAACTGATGCTAATCTTATAGGAGATGAAGATTAGTTCTAAAAAATAATCTGATAGAATAAATTAAAAAAAAACTGCTCATATGGGCAGTTTTTTTTATTTGCTACTCTCTCACTTTCTAATTAGGTATCCCAAATTAGTAGTATTATTACAAAAAAAGGTTTGACATTTTAAAGTCAAACCTTTTTAGTTTATTTTTAATGCTTTTATAAAGCGATTAATTTAGTTATATTTCAACTAATTCTTTTTGTAGTTCTTTGTCTTGCAGTGAGGCAGGTACTGACATTTTAATTTCTTCTTCTATTATTTCAATTAATCTTTCCCTTATAAAATCTTTCCTTGTTATTAGGCTAATCTCTCTTACAGGTGAGCTCTTCTCGAAAAATCTCACATTTAGTTTTTGGTTTTCTGTTAAGTGGTCCAAAGCCATTTCAGGAATAATAGTTATGCCATTGTTATTGTCAACAATATTTATAAGCGTTTCAATGCTTCCGGCCTCATAAGTAAATGCTGAGTTTGTTAGACTCTTATATTTAAGATTGCAAAGGTTCAGTATTTGAGTTCTAAAGCAGTGTACTTCGTCTAGCAGCCATAGTTTAGCACCTTTTAAATCAGCTTCCTCCAGTGATGTTTTTGCATGAAGAAAACGTTCATTAGGCGATACGTAAGCTATAAATTTCTCGTAATATATAGGTCTCTCTTTCATGCGCTCATCGCGAAGTGGTGTTGCCAATATTCCTCCATCAATTTGGCCTTTAGCCAAGTTAGACAATATTTGATTAGTCGTCATTTCACTAATAACTAATCTTATGTCAGAGTTTTGCTCGTGATGAATTTGCATTAATTTAGGTAATAGATAAGGCGATACAGTTGGAATAATAGCTAAACGAAAAACTCCTTTAATCATTCCTTTTTCTTCTTCAACTATCTCTTTTATTTGATAAATTTGAGTAAGTGAAGCACGCGCTTGATCTATAACTTTACGCCCAACATCTGTTGGCTCAATAGGTGTTTGTGTACGATCAAAAATTCTGACTCCAAGTTCATCTTCTAACTTTTGAATCATCATACTCAACGTTGGTTGAGTTACAAATGATGCTTCGGCTGCTTTAGAGAAGTGGCGGTGGTTATCCACAGCAACAATGTATTCAAGTTGTTGTATGTTCATAAGTTAGTTTATAATAAAATTAGAGACAATGTTATCTTACTTGTGATTTGAAAAATACTTCATAAATTGAGCACGTTCGTATAATGCTGGATCGGGAATGTTTGAATAGCTAAGCTTGCCTCTAAAGTCTTTAATGTTTTTGTAATTGTTTTGATTCATCCACTCTTCAAGGTAAGTAATCATTTCGGATACTATATCTAATCCTTCTTCATACAATACACTGCATAGCTGCATTGCTGTAGCTCCAGCTAAAAGGCCTTTTATAATATCTGCATGTTTATGAACACCATATGAGCAAGCTATATCGAAGTTTGGAACATAGCCCGATGTAATAGCTGTCCATCTTAGAGTTTCGCTAAAATCTTCGGGATGGCTAAATACTGGACCCGATGTTATCTCCATCTTATTGATATCAATATCTAACTGATAGAATCTGTTGAATAGCACTACTGCGCTAACTCCCAGCGCTTCTAACTTCTCTACTAAACCGGGTAGATTGCTTACAGTTCTAGCAACTTTTATAATGATGGGGATATTGATTACTTTTTTAACTTCGCGTACAATTTTTATATAAGACTCTTCCAGGTATCTATCGCCATACTGACCTGTGTTTATTAGAAAGATATTCAACTCTAATGCGTCTGCACCAGCTTCTTCAATGCTTTTGGCAAAGTCTATCCAGCGAGAAACTTTGTAGCAGTTAATACTCGCAATAATGGGTATATCGCATGATGATTTTGCTTCGCGAATCAAATCGAGATATTTCTCTACATGATTCATCTCTACATAAGCGTTGATATAATCACTTGCTTCTGGATAATCAGAAGAAAGATTGAGCTTCTCTGAATGGCTGTCTATTTGTTCTTCGAATAAAGACTTCAACACTACTGCTCCTACCCCTGCTTTTTCAAGCTCCTTTATCTTCTTTATAGAGTTTGTTAATCCGCTACTTGCAGCAATCAAAGGGTTACGAAGTTTCAATCCTGCATATTCTGTTGATAAATTAATCATTGTTTGTTTTGTGTTACAGATTATAAATTACTTTTCTCCTTCTATTTAAGCTTTATACAAAAATACATAAATATATTACAATAAGTCCTATTCTCTCTCTCCAAAAATACTTGAACCAACTCTTATTATCGTGCTCCCTTCGCTTACTGCAATATTATAATCTGATGACATTCCCATAGATACTTCTTTAAAATCAGGGCTGTCTGCAAAGAAATGTTCTTTTACTTTATTGAAATATGTATGTAGTTTTGCAAACTCTCTTCTTACAACAGTTTCATCATCTGTATAAGTTGCCATGCCCATAACTCCCGATAACTGTATGTGCTTATATTCACGCCACTTATTGCTTGCCAAAAAACTCCAACACTCATCTTCTGAAAAGCCAGCTTTGGTATCTTCTTCGGCAATATGTATTTGCAATAAACAAGGTATTATTCTATCAACATTGGCTGCTTGTCTTTCTATCTGGCGGAGCAGTCTTTCAGAATCAACGCTATGAATACAGTCAATGAAGGGAACAATAAATTTTACTTTGTTGCGTTGCAATCTTCCTATAAAATGCCATTCAATATCTTTTGGCAGCAATGGTTGCTTTTCTATGAGCTCTTGAACCCTACTTTCGCCAAATATCTTATGCCCGCCGTTGTAAGCTTCTAATATTTCATCTACACCATGAAACTTAGAAACTGCTACCAACCGAGTTTCAGTTGGTAACACTTTCTTAATATCATCTATGTTTTTTTGAATATTCATTATGCTGACTCCTCTTTCTCTTCTTTTACTTCTGCACTATAAGGGTAAACATCCATAATGGCTGTTTCAGTAGCACTCGCAATGGTATAATCTACCATAGATTTATCCATTTCGGTTTCTATTATTTCTACTGCTTCTTTAAGGGTTGATGCTTGAACAAGCATATTTACAGCAGTTTTCTTCTCTGCTCCACTTTTTTCATCTAAGGTAATAAAGTAGAGTCTCATTTTGTAATATCTATCGCCATGATCATTAAAGAACGATTCGGCATATTTAACACGCTTGATATCTGAAATAGAAAACTCGCCAGACATATAGGGAGTTATTTCATGTGTTATACGTGCTTCTGCTTCAGTAAACGACCATGCATCTACTAAGTAGGGCTCGGTAACCATTTTTTGTATTCCAGTCTCTAACATTTTCTCGTAACGAACTTTACATTCAAACCAATTGTACATATCTATTTTCTTTATTTAGTTTAGTGCGAAATTAACAAAATATCCCGAGAATAA
>CAZBVD010000035.1:0-13492 GCA_964495235.1 uncultured Dysgonomonadaceae bacterium
GCAATCAGTAAATTCAAATATTAATAACCCTCATTCTGTGTTATACTTCCTCCAGACTTATCAATTTCTCCCTGTGGAATAGGGTATAGGTAATGTTTGCTTTGAAAGCCGTATTCATCTAATACATCTTCTGCTTTTTTCCAGCGTTTTAAATCATTAAATCTATGAGATTCAAAACCTAACTCTACACGTCTTTCATGCATCAACCAATTCATAATTTCAGCTTTATTAGTTGATGTTAGGCTTCTGTTTGGTAAACTTCCAGCAGGAGGAATAGAGCCATCAATAGTAATTGAATTACGTGCTCTTTCTCTAACTTCATTTATGATTGAAATAGAATTTTCAAAATTGCCTAATTCTAGATATGCTTCGGCTTTCCACAAAAGCACATCTGCAAATCTGATATAAATTCTATTGCTTTCAGCGTCATCATTTCCCTTGTTACTACCATCTAATGTTCCAAATATTTTGTTGACATTATTATTCTCTATGTCTACAGTATAGGGTAGTCTTGGATCATTTGCTTCAAATTCTTCTATAAAATTAGCACGCGGAGCAATAAATCCCCATCCAGCTAGTGCACACAAACCATTGCCTCTATTGGGTGTTTTTCCTTCTTGATGATCATAAGCAAAAATCACTTCATCTTCCGCAAATTCTTTAGTTACACTAAAGTTGTCGAAATAGTTGTCATTTAAACTGTAATATCCAAGCTGTTCCAATTCAGAAACAAAGGTGATAACCTCCTGCCACCTTTCATTATACAGAGCTGTTTTTGCTTGCATTGCGATGACTGCACCTTTTGATACTCTCCACTTTTCAGTTTCACTTGAGAATTTTGTGTTAGGCAGCAAAGCTTTCGCATTACTCAAATCGCTACTAATTTGTTCCCATACAGTTGACTTATCTGCACGCTGAGCTACCTCATAGGCCTCTTCAAATGATTGTAAAGGCTTTAAAAGTAATGGCACATCACCAAAAAGTGTAACTAAGTCGAAATAATAAAACGCTCTTAGGAAATAAGCCTCTCCCAACAGCCTGTTTTTTAATGACGATTCCATATTTAGCTTCGTCATAACTTCGTCATCAGTTAAATAGTTAATGGCAGTATTTGTTCTTGAAACACCTTCATAATTATAACTCCAAATACCATTAAAAGCACCATTTGAGGCAATAAAACTATAGTTGCTAAATTCGTCCATCCATGCTTGATCTCCATCAGGGTTCCATTTTTTTTGCATATCGCCCGAGGCTATATCATGAAGAACGAAATCGTTACGCAGAACAGTGCCATCATCCCAGCCCCATTCTCCTATAATATTTAAAGTATTTGAAAGTAATTGATAGGAAGAGTTTACAGAGTAGACAACGCTAGTTACTGTAGGTTCTAGGTTAACTTGCTCTGGTGTGAGCAAGCCTATGGGGTCTCTTGTTAGATAATTGTCGCAACTGCTAAAAGCAAACAAAACAATTAAAAAATATAATTTATATTTGGTTTTCATATCTATTGGTTTTATTAAAAAGTTAGATTAATTCCAAATAGGATGGATCTTGAGAGAGGATAAGTTCCCATATCCATCAAATCAGTTGATTCGGGGTCTAATCCTTTATAATTAGTTATTGTGAAAAGATTTTGAGCTGAAATAAACAAACGTATGTCTTTTATCCCAACATCAGATAGCTCTTTAAATTTATTAAAAGAGTATCCAAGCTCAACATTCTTTAGACGAAAGTATGATGCGTCTTCCACAAAAATACTTGATGTTTTACTGCTTCCATTGTCAGTGAAACTTACTCTGGGGATAGAATTAGTAGATCCATCTCCGTCCCAACTACCTAAAATATCTGTAGTATAATTAAATGGACGTGTATCATAATCTATAATCTTTTTTGAATCGTTATATCTGTCAACTTTACCAATTCCTTGAAAGAAAATAGACAAGTCGAAGCCTTTATAAAAGCCTGAGAGGTTAAGACCGTAATACAACTCTGGATTTGGATTACCGATAAAGGTTCTGTCGTTATCATCAATTTTTCCATCATTGTTTAAATCCTTAAACTTAATGTCGCCAGGAAGCGTAGTTGGATTAATCGTTCCGTACAAATGCTCAGTAATCTCAGCCATGTTTTGATAAATACCATCAAACTTGTAACCGTAATAAGCATTTAGAGGATGTCCCGGCTCAATGCGCGTAACCTTTCCTGTAATTCTGGGAAGATTTGGATGAAGTTTTTCCACATTGTTTTTCACTGCAGTTATATTTGCATTTATGTTGTATTTAAATGCTTTTTCGCTGTTTCTGAAAGTTACTCCCAATTCAAAACCTTTATTACTCACTTCACCAGCATTTACAATAGTTGGTTGAACATCACCTACAAAACTTGGCAATGAAATAGGTAATAGTATATCTCTTGTGTTTTTTTGAAAATAGTCGGCAGACAGATAAAATCTATTTCTCAGTAATCCTAAATCTACTCCAACATTATATTGCGTGGTAGTTTCCCATTTCAGATCAGGGTTTCCGTATCTTGAAATAAGATATTTATCGCCTTCTTTTTGAATCAACGTTAAGTAGGCATAGTTATCTATTTCCTGATTGCCGAGTTCACCATAACTCACTCTTAGTTTTAAATCCGAAAGCCAACTATATTTTTTCATAAATGACTCTTCCGATATCTTCCATCCTGCTGAAATAGAAGGAAAATATCCCCACTGATTGTTATCAGCAAATCTAGAAGAAGCATCGGCCCTCAAATTAACAGTTGCCATGTATTTATTATCAAATACATAGGTTGAAGATGCAAAAAATGACAGCAATGCCCACTCAGAACCCGAACCACCATTCCATAAATCTAACTCAGTACTTCCAAAATCAATATATCTAAACTTATTGCCAGTGTAATCGTATCTGCTTCTAGAAGCACCTATTGATGAAGAGTAGTTATTTATAAACTCGCTTCCAACAAGCACTGTTAGAGCATGCTTATCGAATGTTCTATCAAAATTCAAGGTGTTGTTCCACGTAACTGTGAAATCTTCACCTCTGTCTTCACTCATTCCGCTTGGTCTGTTTTGCCTTCCTAATCCTTTATCTATATCACCGCCACCACCATCATCATCACCAAAGTTTTGGTAGAAATTTTTATTGTGATAGAAGTTTAAATCAATACCCACATTCGTGCGGAACGTCAATGATTTATCATGTAGGAAAGCATATTCTCCATAAAAATTGCCAAAAGTCTTGAAATGAGATCTCACGTCATCTGTATAATATGCAAGGGCAATAGGGTTTTGTGTCCACTCATATTTATCACTTTCCCAGCCACCTTGATCTCTGTTGTTATGTTTATAAAAAGGCAAATCTGTAAAAGGATCTTTTTCGGAGTATGTTGGATCATTTTTGTCTTTATAAACAGAAAGAACTGGAGGTCTTAAAAGAGCATGACGTATAATACCAGGAGCATCTCCTTTAGAAGATAGCTTATCTTGAATAGCATATGACAATTGTAAGTTGGTTCCTATTTTAAATCGGCTTGTTAAATTAGAGTTAATATTTGCTCTAAAGTTATACCTCTTATATTTATCATTGCCGAAAACTACTATACCATCTTGATCATAATAAGCAGAAGAAATTAAATACTGTAATTTTTCATTACCTCCGCTTGCTCTAACCTGAATGTTTTGCGAAAAACCTGTCTCAAATAATTCATCGAGCCAGTTTGTGTCTGCAAAATCAGCCCTTCCCTTATCAGCAGTATAAGGATTAGTACCACCGTATCCAGCATTGCTCCAAGCTTTTTCTACCGTATTCATATATTGCTCGGAATTTAGCATTTTAGGGAGGTTTGTAGCATTCTGAATGCCTCTATAATAACTAACATTCAGAGTTGGTTTATCTTTTTGTCCACTTTTAGTTGTAATAATAATAACGCCAGCCGAAGCTCTTGACCCATATATAGCCGCAGCCGAAGCATCTTTTAAAACACTCATAGATTCTATATCAGAAGGATTTAAGAATGCTAATTCTCTGGTGGGAACACCATCAATTACATACAAAGGGCTATTGTTTCCGATAGTTCCTTCGCCTCTTATACGAATGTCAATTTCATCACCAGGGGCTCCCGTGCTTTGTGTAACTTGAACTCCTGCAACCTGACCTTGAAGAGCTTGAGATATTTCAGACACACGTCGTTTATCTAAATCGTCAACATTAACAGGAGAAACTGCCCCAGTTAAAGTAGATTTTTTTTGAGTAGAGTATCCTACCACCACCACTTCATCAATTAGTTCCGTATCTAATATTAATGTTACATCAAGTCTGGTTCTTCCTTGTATGGGTAGAAGAACTGTTTTATAACCTACAAAAGAAAATCGTAAGGTCTCAGCGTTAGCAGGAACTTCAATTGAATATTGTCCATCCAAATCGGTTATAGTACCTATTGAGGTTTCCGGAACCATAACAGTTGTACCTGGAATAGTAACACCATCTATGTCAACTACTGTACCCGTTATGGTTACTTGAGCAAGTAAAAGACTTGGCAAAAGGAGGAACATTGCTCCTGATAATAGTTTTTTTAGTTTTAAAAATAATAACTTCTTCATAGCAGATAATTTTTAACATGTTATTTCCACTGTTTACTTATAAACTATCGTTGAAATTTATTTGCAATTTACAACGGTAGCTTTTTCTTGCTTATAAAATCGTCATAGTGTTTTTTTAATAACTATGATTCTCATTTCACATTCATTTATTTTGATAATCTGGATCCATTTCAGGACTCCTTATACCGGCCAATTCATTGGCCATCAGAATAAATACATTCCAACAAAGACCTCTTGTTGATTTCCACCATTCATCTATTGGCAAAGAAATAGTTGGAATAAATTCTTTACTATACGGCATTTTAGGATTAAGGTTTATTTCTGCCCATAATCTATTCTCCATAAGCATGTTGGCTTTATCCCAGCCATGCTTTAAACCAGTTACCCAGGCACAATACTCGGCTCTAAGCCAACTACCTCCATTGTAATATAGACCGTCTCTGGCATTATTGCCATAGTTGTTTATGCCAAACTCGCCAAAGGGCTGATAATCTGGTGTCATATATGTATAACCTTGTTCGTCATTTGTCAACCTTACGCATATAGGAGCCGTAGTTCCTAGCTCGGGATATGGTGAGTTCTCCACTTTATTTAATACGGGAATTTGCTCTAAGTGGTTAATTACCATTTCATCGGTCAACAAGGGACTATCAAAGAGCCACAATGACAAGAACTCTGGTATAAGATCGGTTAACGTGATGATGTCTGGATAGTCTCTATCAAACAATAGGTGTTTTCTTTGTGTATCATAAAAATTACGGTACTCTTCTTCAGCTTTAGCCAAATACTCATCATCAATATCAAACCCCAACTCTTTAATAGTTCTCAAGCCCACAGCAAACATTCCTTGATTGACCGCCATTCGGTCGGTTTTAGGATCATATTCCATGATATCAACCTGACTCATAGAGAAATGCGACTCGCAGATACCATCGCGGTTTTCGTCAAACTCATTAAGAACATATTGTACTGCAAGCTCTATTTTTTCTTGAGGAAGTTCTACTCCAAAACGCTTCTTATTTAACATGGCCCATATTAGCCATTCAATAGTAGCTTCATTGTCTTTTACCTCAACTGACCCCATATAGGGTGTAATAATAGTGCCAATAGCCCCTTTTGAGTTTTGTGTTTTTGCCCATTGATTCCATATTGAGAGATTTAATTCTTTATTGTAGGTTGATATAATTGACCAAAAAGAATCTCTGTTGTACATGTCTGGAGAGTAATTCATATTCGGCACATTAAAGGGCGTAAAATCAGCAACAGAGGTTACCCAAGTGAGCATTTGAAGATTTGCATAAAGCATTTTCTCAATAGTAGATCCTTTGAAGTTTTTGCCCTCGGCGAGCCTAGTTTGAGCCGAAATCATGAAATCTTTATGAGATTTCCAAGGTTCTGCAAAAATATAGGTAGTCTTTTCTACACTTTGTCCAATTGGAAGAACATTATAAGACTCTTTTAATGGATGGTTCTCTTCTAAACGTAAGTTTTTTATTTGTAAAGAGCCTTTTCCTGAATGCGAGCCTATAAACATTAAAACGCTATCATCTTCTATGTATGGTAATAAAACACTTCCTTTAAATTCAGTCCATTCGTTGGCAATTGCAGGAAATCTATCGATGTATTTGATACCATGTTCTAACTCATCTTTGAGAACCCCCTTGTTTATGCGATGTAACTTAACTGCAACAGGCACATCTCCTTTTGTTGAAAATGAGATTGTATATAATTTCTGCCCTGTCATAGGCATCTTGAAAGTGATGCCTGCATTAGCATCCGACGTAATAGACATATCAATCAAACTATCGTTTTTTTGAACTATAACATCTCCATCTTCATTAAAATCGGAAAGTTGTAATAGGGAAGAGTCTCCACAATCTAAATTATAAAGCCGTCCAAAAGTTTGTCTCACATAATGCTCTTGATTAGATTGTTCATCTTGTGTAGCAACAGTAAAAAGCTCCACGTCGGGTAATATTCGCATCCCTATCATGCCTCCACCACGGCCACTAAAACGGCGGCGAGTGGTTCTGGTAAAATGATTTTTATAACCAGCATCAGTTAAGAAGCCCACTACTATATTATCATCTGTAAGAAAACCCGCAGCCGGAAATAGTTCATGAACAATGCCACCAGGAAAGTCTTCGTATTCAAATGTAACGTATTGCTTGGGCAATGAGGCAGGAATATTGTCTTGAATGAGCGTAAAATACAAGTTGGGAATTGAAGGTTGTAAAAGAGTAATAGTCTTTTTTATTAAATTGGGGTTTACAACCTCATAATTAACTCTAACAGTAAGGTTAGCATCAAATTCCTCTAAGTAAGTTTCTTGTTCCAGCGTAATATTGTTATCATCTAGCTTGTAACTCAGCCCCTTCCACGAAATAATTTCGTCTTCAGCACTTGCATCTAAATTAGACATTAACAAAGAAAACTCGCCTTTATTGCTCAACAATACTCTGTCACCATCGTAAATATCTACACCATAACCATCTTTTTCGTTACCAACAACCTTAATAGATAAGTTTTGTCCGGTAATAAATAGGGTGTTCCCACAAATAAGAACTATTAGTGAGAAAAGCTTTAATGACGGTTTAATTGCTCTTGTTTTTGATGCATTAGGTAATGAATCAAAAATAGATTTAAACCAATCTGCAAAAAATATTTTTTTCATAGTAGATAATCTTTAATGTATTATCATTCAAAACTCAACTTATTTATAAACCAACGTTGCAATATCAGTTTTTACTTTCCCATCTTTAAAAGATAGGTTTGTGCCTGCAGGTAAAGCAACAACTAGTGCCGATTTTTTTGTGGGTAGCTGAATAACTACATTGCCTGATTTATTTTGAGCAAGATATGTTTTAGAAATAATGTCGAATAAATCTATATTCTTGTCTGATGAATAGGTTACTTGCTTATCATCCTCATAAGGATTGTAATATAGAAAAGTAGGATATGGATTTTGCCCATAAAAATCTGTTGCATTACAATCAAGTGCCAATATGCCTTCTACTTCCGTTTTGTTAACTATAGCTCCCAAGATACCTGCAATAGAAGCACTATAAAGGCTAAACATAGATTCTTTGGGTTGACCTTCAAGCCATTTTGGCCCATCGCCAATAGCCACTGGAGACACACCTTGGAGTGCAGGATTACCCATATCGTCATATTTGCGGACTCCCTCGTAACAGATAATGCCATTAGTAATGTTTTTCATCTCAGGCAACCACTGATTTTCATCTTTAATTTTATCGGGATAGCACAACCTTGAAGCATTTATCATATTTAGCATATACTTGCCAATAGCTGTTGCGTATTGAGGTTCATATTTAACCATGGGTAATAATGGCCAAGCCATTGCCAGTGAATTCATAAAAAACCCATAGCCTCCTCCATCTGTAATACTTCCTTGAAGTCCAGACACATCATAATCTCCCCATTTATCCTCAATAACACCCCATCCATATCTTCCACTCTCAGATTGGCATCCTTCAAAAATGTAGTTGAGTTGTTTTTCTACATCATAATCAGTATTGTGCTCTGCATTTAACCGAGCAGCTGTATATGCACCAAAGGGAAGTAATATCTCATAAAAGCGACTCTCTTCTTGATTAACCAATGATTCAGTGGCGCTTTTAGCACCTTCTAAATAACGTTTATCTCCAAACTTTTGATAAGCTGAGTATAACACCCAAGCATGTCCTCCGGCGGCATCCTGTTGCCATGGTATATGATTGCGCATTCCTTTCATTTCGGCATAATCAAAATAAGAGTAATCATAATTGCCATTCAATATTGAATCGGCTTTAAAAAACTTTTCAGCCACGCTATGCATAATGAAATCTGTGTTTTCAACATCAGGAAAAAGAGCAGCTACTGCATAAAACAGCAAGTTGGGGTAAACATCGTACCACCAATCGCGTCCGTAACCGCCACCCAGCATTGCAATTTCAGGATTTGTGTTATTCATAACAATGTTCCAATTATTGTCGCTGTTAAAATAGTTTTGTGACATCTTTACAAAGTTATAGCCCTTTTGATTTGTTTTATCAATTCCTAATAAACCAGCACTTACAAGAGCATTTAAACTAGTAAGAGATTCATGAAACTCGCCGTTGTTTTTATCAGGACCTTGTCTCACGTCACCTATTGTTGTATATAATCCAAAAGTTACTTGGTCTATATTACGTCTTGCACTATCCAACCATATAAATGAACCATGAGGAGCTTCATTATCAAATATAAAAACAAGACTATCAAACTGTAATGCTTTCTTTTTCCAATCAATAATTTCAAGGGGTTGCGGCAAATCAGGCATTTCATCAATGCGGGGTATTGTAGTTTGTGCTACAGGATCGCCTAAACTAACATTAGTGCAGGAGTAAAATCCCGCTATCATTATAAATAGAGCTAAAATTAATTGTTTCATAATTAGTCTTTTTATTTATTTACTTAGAATAAGAGTGTTTCATAATATTTTTTGCAAGCGGTATAGACAGTAGTTGTATAACTGCCACAATAATAAGAGCATATCTTAATGCAAAGGTTTCTGATACATAAAAAGCAAGGAAGATAAATAATCCAAGGCCTATAACTCTACCCAGATACAAGCCAAATTCATGATTGAGTATATAGGCATAATTGTTGCGGTTTTCTCGTGCTGAAACCACATCTATCACCTTCATCATAATAGGATAGTAAGCTAAGTCGTGGAGAGGTTGGAAAAACACTTTACACAAAACAAAAATCATTACTCCAATCATCGATAATTCAATACCATTGACAATTGTACCTATTAAAAAAATGAATATACCAACAGCAAAAGTTACAATGCGATGCTCAGGCTTTGTGTATCGACCTAATATATACACCAAAATAGCTGTTAGTCCGCCACTCACACCTTGTATTAATCCTAATGTTCCCTCTTTTCCAACATATCGCATTATAAGCATAGCAGGAGCCGTAACCAAAAAGCCTTGAACTAAGCCTTTTAATGCTGCAAGAAGAATTTGTTTATTCCAAAGCCTATCGAAACGGAAAAAAAGAAATCTTTTTTGTGGAGGATTCTCAAACTTTCCGCGTGAAAGCCAAAAAACAGCCAGAAGAGTTATTGCAAAAACAATAATTGTAACAATACGATAGCCTATATAAACATCAAATACCATCCCAAAAATGAGAGTTCCGTCAAGTGAAGCAAGCAGGGCTCCGATAAGTAATGGCACTGTTATATTTGATACACTGAAAAAGAACGACTCTAATCCAAAGAAATAATTACGGTTTTCGTCAACTGTGCTGTTCAAAGCCATCAAATATCTATTAGTCCAGAAGAATCCTGATGCTGCTCCTATCAATGTGCCTGAAACAATTAGCCCAACCAGAGTAATATCTTTTACAAACATCATTCCAGCCATTGATAGCCCACTCAATAATATACCAAGACTATATAAGTGAGCCACTTTAAAGTTCTTCAATAAAAAACCATTTGTGAGCGAGGTTATAATAACACCAGTGTACATAGCTACTTGAAAAAGAGCTACGTAGGTTGTGTCTGAAAAATAACGCATTATATATGCGGCCATGAATATCTCTACTACGGGCAACACTAACGAATAAAGCATGTTAGTGATAAGTAATACCCGCATATTGTGTGGCATTGCCTTAAAGAATTTATACTCAGTATTTAGCTTTGATAACATATATAGGGGTGTTTATCAGATTAAAGTAAATAGAATTTCAGAAATAGAAAATTTGGCTCCGCAAATCACTTCATCGCTTGCGCCGTAATAGATAATCAAATCATCTCCTTCTACGTAATGTCCGTTGGTAAAAACTACATTTCCAAAGAAACCAGTTGTTTCATAAGATTCAATGGGTTCCATAATGGGGTCAATACTACGTGCTAATACTTTTGATGGGTCATTAATATCAAGCAATAGAGCACCTAAACAATAACGATTGTCGCTGTTGGCACCATGATAAATTTCAAGCCATCCTTTATCTGTTCTTATAGGAGCAGCTCCTGCACCAACTCTTGCAGAATCCCACATGCCTGGTCGTGATGTGGCAATGCATTTATGATTTCCCCAATGAATTAAGTCAGGCGATTGAGCAATCCAAATATAATTTCCCCCAAGTTCGGGACTACTTGGACGATGCAAAGCATAATACCTGCCGTTTATTTTCTCTTCAAAAATAGCGCAATCTTTGTTATGTGGTGAGAAAATCATTCCCTCGCGGGTATAATTAATCCAATCTTTTGTTCTTATAAGACCAACGCCTACACCAAACTCGGATACTGCTGTAAATGTAAGCTTAAAACCTTCTGCTGTAGTAGCAACCCTACAGTCTTCTATCCCAAAAGTTTCAAGTTCTCCTTTTCCAAAGATTGGCGGATATTTTTCATCTTCATGAAAATGAATACCGTCATCACTATAAACCAATCTTAAATAAGAGAGTGTGGTAAGATAATCTTTTCCTTTATAGTTAATAACCCTTGGGTCGGATGCATCTAACGCTGGATCGTTTTTATCAAAACTTAAAATTTTAATTTCTCCCTGTTCATTATATACTGGGAAACTTATTTTATTTTCAACCTGCTTTGGGCGCTCAGCTACACGCAACAGTAGCCATATTTTTCCTTTGAATTTAAAGACTCCTGGATTCAAAAGAGAAACTATTTCCATCCCGTCAATACCTGGTTTTAAATCGGAAGGTCTAAGAAGTGGGTTTTGTGAGAATCGTTTTGAAATATCCATAATTGTTTTGATTTAAAGAAGTATATAAATGTTGTAAGTTAAAGATCTCAGTTGTTAAAATTTTTCGTTTTATATTTGCATCATTTATAATTTAAC
The DNA here is from genome assembly GCA_964495235.1 of uncultured Dysgonomonadaceae bacterium. Taxonomy (GTDB): domain Bacteria; phylum Bacteroidota; class Bacteroidia; order Bacteroidales; family Dysgonomonadaceae; genus UBA2632. Next base: position 11,458 of record CAZBVD010000035.1, read on the forward strand.
AAAAAACTTATAACGTTTGTTCAGTTTTTATGAATCTTTTTTTATGTATGCACCTAAAGGCCGCTGTTTTTGCAAAATAGATTTATTAGAGTTAAAAAACAGCTAAGCTTAAGACTAGCGAAGTCAGAAAACATTGGTTAATGGCGAGAGGTTTATAAATACTACTATTGAGTATGCTCTATGTATAGTAACTGCTTCTTTTTGAAGTTTATTCAAAAAGAAGTCAACCCAGTAGATAGTGTTACCAGGGTATATTTAATTTAAAACTTTACTCTAATGCTGTTATTTACATTAAATTCATGCACTATCTCTATTCACATTGGCTTTAAAGTTCTGTGTGTGAATGTATCGTTATCACAAGTAATTATTTAAGATAATGGGTTAATCATATTTGGTGTATATAGATACTATGCTTATTTTTGCTTTGTGTTGTTATTTACAGAAGTAAATATATATATGTTAGGCAGTTGAATATGATTGCAGATTTAATCATTAATGAAAAGCAAATAATGTCAATGAAATTACCTCTAAAGTTTACTCAAAGCTTACTTATAATTTTTATGCTAGCAGGTACTGCAAAAGCTCAAGAAATAGCTATTAATAAGAATCTGTCAGTTACAAATGATTCTATTTATCAAACAAAGGGAGTACATAATAATTTGCCGGTGTTTTATAAAAATATTGCAGATAGACTAACCTTTCCGTTGTCGTGGCTATCAGGAGATTACGACAACTTTAAAGAGTGGCGCAAAACTGCGCGCAGTAAAGTTACTGAGAATTTATTGTATAATCCGCCTGCTGTTCCATTCAATCCGGTAGTTATTGGAGAAGAAGATAGAGGCAGCTATGTTGCAAAACGCATAGTGCTCAATATTTCAGCCGATAGCAGGGTGTTATCATACTTATTAGTTCCAAAAGGTGAAGGACCTTTTCCCGCAATGCTCTTATTGCACGATCATGGTGGCAAGTTTGATATAGGTAAAGAAAAAATGGTTCGCCCTTTTGATGTAAGCAATGATGTTGTTGAGTCTTCAAATGAGTGGGTAGATGAGAATTATGGTGGACAGTATATAGGCGATGAACTCGCAAAAAAAGGCTATGTTTGTTTTATAACCGATGCTCTTAATTGGGGCGATAGAGGAGGCGGAGGCTATGACGGACAACAAGCTTTATCAAGCGTGCTACTCAATCTTGGTTCATCTTTTGCAAGTGTTATTGCATTTGAAGATATGCGTGCTGCTGAGTTTTTAGCATCGCAGACAAATATTGATACTTCAAAAATAGGTGCAATTGGGTGGTCTATGGGAGGATTTCGTACATGGCAAATAGCTGCAATGTCTAAACACATTAATGCAGGTGTTGCAATCTGTTGGATGTCATCTGTTAAAGAGTTGGTTATTCCAGATAATAATATAGTTCGTGGCAACTCTGCCTATTCAATGATTCATCCAAATATTTTCAACTACCTTGACTATCCCGATATAGCCAGTATTGCTTGCCCCAAGCCTATGTTTTTTATTAATGGTCTACAAGATCATCTCTTCCCAATAAGTTCCGTTGAGAATGCTTATGAAAAAATGCACCAGATTTGGAGTTCGCAAAATTCAGAAGCAAACCTATATACTAAACTTTGGGACGCTCATCACACTTTTAATCTTGATATGCAGAAAGAGGCTTTTTTATGGTTAGACAAAAATCTACATAAAAAATAACATGCACAAGAAACATCCAATTCTTGTACATATCCGCATAACGTGGACAATAAATGAGGTTTTCTTATCCACGTTATTGTAATTTTGTCCGCGTAAATACTTACAAGAGCAGCTAATCTTTTTATATTTGCTGTACATATAAGCCTGCTGCTCTTCTTTTTGCAAAACAGTCAAAAGCACAAACCACAAATTTAATTATGAATATAAACAAAGCCTTATCCGGAGCTATAGGTGTGTTTATCGGATACTCTCTGTTTGCATTACTCATAAATTTAATATCTAAACCAAGCAATGTATCTTTAGCTTTCAAGCCAATAGACAGT
>CAZBVD010000036.1:0-12946 GCA_964495235.1 uncultured Dysgonomonadaceae bacterium
TATTATATCGGCTTATTTAATCCCTGTGTAAATGTAGGCTCTAATTTAAAAGTATATAAAAATGGATGGCAAAGGATTTTGTTCCTTTGCCATCCATTGTATATTAACTATTCTGGAATAATACTCTAATCTAATTCGTCCATTTGTTTGTTAAACCACGATTTAATATCATCTTTACTTTTACCAGTTTTCTCTTGCATTCTTCCGTAGAGTTCATCTTCTTTTCCTTCAACGTACATTAAGTCATCATCGGTAAGATTACCCCATTGTTGTTTTGCTTTTCCTTTTAACTGGTTCCATTTTCCTTTAAATCTTAAATCATCCATGTCTAATAATTTTAAATGTTATGCTAATAATACTACATTATAAGAACAAGAGCTATAAAACAATAGTTCACAGACTTAACAAACATTAGATTAGAGACAATTAAAACTCTGATGTAAAGTGGAATTTAATATTCTTAAAGTCCTGTTGGGCCATCATCAACATATAGTTAGATTCTGCTAAAAACACATCCCTACCTTGCTTGTCTTTTGCCATGTATTGATATTTGCGTTTTTTGAAATCATCTAATTCCTCGGCATTGTCACTTTCAATCCAACACGCTTTAAATAGATTTATTGGTTCCCAACGACACTGAGCACCATACTCATGCAGCAAGCGATACTCAATAACCTCAAACTGAAGTTGTCCAACTGTTCCAATAATTTGGCGACCATTGAATTGATTTGTGAATAGCTGAGCCACACCTTCGTCCATTAACTGCTCTATACCTTTATGCAGCTGTTTAGATTTCATTGGGTCGGCATTTTCGATATATTTAAACATTTCGGGTGAGAAACTAGGCAATCCTTTGAAGTGCAAATTCTCGCCCGATGTTAATGTGTCGCCAATTTTAAAGTTACCAGTATCAGGCAAACCAACAATATCACCTGCATAGGCTTCATCAAGAATCTCTTTTTTCTGTGCCATAAAAGCAGTAGGCGAAGAGAAACGCATCATTCTATCGAAACGAACATGCTTATAATTGACATTTCGCTCAAATTTACCTGAACAAATTCTCAAAAAAGCAATTCGCGAACGATGGTTAGGATCCATATTGGCATGAATCTTAAATACAAAACCACTAAACCCATCTTCATAAGGATCTACCTTGCGCTCTTCGGCAACTATTGACCGAGGAGATGGTGCTATATCAACAAAACAATCTAGCAATTCTTTTACTCCAAAGTTATTTAGAGCTGAACCGAAGAAAACAGGAGCTAACTTACCTGCAAGATATTCTTCTCTATCAAATTCAGGATAAACCCCAGTAACTAATTCAACTTCTTCACGCAAAGTTTCGGCCAAAGTTTCGCCTATATGAGTTTCTAAGTCGTCCTCGTTGATATCTTTTACAGCTATCGATTTTGTTACAGTCTGTTTGCTGGGTTGAAACAAGTCAAGACTCTTCTCGTACAAATTGTAAACACCTTTAAATCTGTCGCCCATTTCAATAGGCCAACTTAATGGGCGTACTTTTATTTCTAATTCTTTTTCTAACTCATCTAATATATCAAATGGGTCGCGACCTTCTCTGTCTAACTTATTCACAAATATCATAACGGGTGTGTGACGCATGCGGCATACCTCCATCAACTTGCGTGTTTGCTGTTCTACACCCTTTGCAACGTCAACTACCACAATAACACTATCTACGGCTGTGAGTGTACGATAGGTGTCTTCAGCAAAGTCTTGATGCCCGGGAGTATCCAGAATATTTATTTTATGGTCTTCATAATCGAACCCCATTACAGATGTGGCAACCGATATACCACGTTGCTTCTCAATTTCCATCCAGTCGGAAGTGGCTGATTTCTTAATCTTATTAGATTTTACAGCTCCTGCAATGTGAATAGCACCACCAAAAAGCAGCAGCTTTTCGGTAAGTGTTGTTTTCCCCGCATCGGGGTGGCTTATAATAGCAAACGTGCGACGTTTTTGTATCTCTTTTTTAATACTCATATATGTATTTATTGACTTTTTTGTCTATTGGTATGTGCTTTAAGCACAAATATCTTTATTACTTATTATCTAAGTGAAGTGTATTTAGAAATTTCTCCAGACTCACCTCCCAATGTGGTATGGTGAAATTAAATGCATCTTGTATTTTAGTTTTGTCTAACACTGTGTATAGAGGACGAACTGCAGCCGTTGGGTAATCTTTGGTGGAAATAGGTTTCAATTCACAACCTTCTATTTTACAAAGTTGTTTTATTTTTTCAGCAAAACCATACCATGTTGTTTCACCAAGATTTGAAAAATGATAGATGCCTTTTTTCCATTCGCCACCCTCTGCACTATCTAAAATAATAGTGATGGCTTCGGCTAAATCCCTAGCATTAGTTGGTGTACCATATTGATCGTTTACAATTGTTAGCAGCTCTTTCTCATGCATAAGATGCAACATTGTTTTCACAAAGTTCACCTTATATGAAGAATAAAGCCAAGCAGTGCGAATGATCATCGAATTTGGAGCAATAGACATAACAGCTTCTTCAGCTCTTAACTTAGCTTTGCCATAAACCGATAATGGATTGACAGGCGAATCTTCGCGATAAGGTTTATCTGCTTTGCCATCAAAAACATAATCTGTGGAAACATGTATCAATTTGCAGTTAAATTCAGCAGCTACCTTGGCTAAATTTTCTGCTCCTAAATGATTAACGGCATTGCACACTTCTACATCATTCTCGCACCAATCTACCATTGTGTAGGCTGCACAATTTACAATATACTCGATGGAGTGCTGCTCCACATAACTGCGCACAGCATCAAGCTGAGTTATATCTAAATCTGCCGACCCTGTATAGAAATATTGAAACATGCTTTCATGCTCTCCAACAAAATCTTTCAATTCGCTACCAAGCTGACCAGTTGCACCAGTAACCAATACTTTCTTCTGAACCAATCCGTAGTAATATTGCTCCTTTGTTGTGGTTTTCTCTGTTCCACCTAAATGTTTGCTCGAACCTGTATAGATTGCCATAGTTATTCTCCTTTATTTGCTCGCAAGTTATATCTTTCTGACAAACCGCGCATTAAATTTGATATTTGAGAAATTGCTGATACAGTACCGGGTGATATTTCTCTCTTTTGTAATTTCAACAGTAAATAACCATAAAGAGCAGTGAAACAAATTTCTATTTCATCCATTGCTTGGTTATTCAGCTTTGTTCTAAGTTCTTGAATGAAGGGTAGCGTCTTGTAATAAACTTCCACATATTTAGCCTCGTTCGCGTTTTTGAGCAATTGCTTATGAAAAAGACTGAGTTCATTAAGTAACTCTCTGTTTATACTAAGATGGCCTTCTTTTTCAACACCTTCAGTCTGCATCTGCCCTATTAGACTTATATACCACTGGCGAGCTTCTTCTTTCTTTTCATCAGAATAACTTGTAGTGTCAATCAACCTTTTTTGAACCTTGTCGATATCCAATTCAAAAGCACGCAAAATATCTTCCAGTTGCCACATATAAAGCAAATACTCAGCTATATTTTCTCTCTTTTTTTGCTCTGCAATAACCATTTTATAGTTTCTTCTTCTTAGATTTTTTTCAAATAACATACACTAGACAAACTAACGAGGCCTTAAAGCCTATTTGCCTTGTTCATAATTGTCTAAACTCGAACCTTTTGATTAATTTTGTACAAAAATACAACGAATGATTAAGTTTTACATCATAGAATCGGGATATTTTATGGCCGATGGCGGCGCAATGTTTGGCCCAATACCAAAGATGTACTGGGAACGTAAATACCCTTGCAACGAAAACAACTTATGCGTAATGGCTATGCGCTGTCTTTTTGTGGAAACAGAAAACAGGCGCATCCTTATAGATACAGGTGTAGGTAACAAGCATGAACTGAAATTTTATCAACCTTACAACCTAAAAGATATGGTGGAGGAGATAAAGAATGTTGGCTATGAGCCTAACGAAATTACCGACGTTTTGTTGACTCACCTCCATTTCGACCATTGTGGCTATGCCACTTGTTTTGATGAAAACAAAAATGCCGTTCCCACATTTCCGAATGCTACTTATTGGTTGAGCAAAGCGCAATGGGAGAATTACCGCAATCCTCTTTTATATGAAAAGAATGCATTCTTTGCCGAGAACATTGAGCCTGTTTTTGAATCCAATCAACTGAATCTGATAGAAGAAGACATGAGATTATTTGATGGATTTACCATAAAGCTATACGATGGACATACACCTGGACAAATTGCCGTATTTATAGACTCAGAGAATGAGAAAATTGTTTATCCTGGCGATGTAGTGCCTACTTCTGCTCATGTATCGCTTGAATGGCTCTCGGCCTATGACAATAATGCCGCTTTAGCAATGGAGGAGAAAAAGCGACTGCTTGACAAAGTGGTTGAAGAAGAAAGAACTGCTATATTCTATCACGATGCTCATATAATATCGGCAAAAGTAGAGCAGAAGAATGGATATTACTTTCTTAAAAACAGAGTGCGCAAACGTTAGCATACTTGTCATTTCTATCCGTTTATATTAATTCTAGTAAGTTGGCGCGTTATTATGTTTTATCCAAAACAATAAGTATTTTTGTTTTACACCTTTTAAAACAATAGAATTATGAAACACAACAACTTGCTATTACTTTCAGCTTTTGCACTCTTTATCACTACAACCACTTCATTTTCACAGACAGACACTACTCTTTATAATACATTGCAAAAAGAAATAAAAGAACTAAAGCAAGAAGTGCAAGATTACCGGCATCGATTTGATATTCTAGAGAAAAAGATTGATGATAATACTTGGTTTCATCGTGTGGGCGATATGGCACATATAGATAAAGTGAGACTAACGAGCACATCAAGATGGAAGGCTAAAGATTCTGATGATAGGTTTGCAGACAACAAACTTCAATTCTATTCTTATGTGTTTATCCCTAAAAGTGTTGACTCTAATAAAAAATATCCGCTAATTGTGCTTCCACACAGTGGTATCCACTCCGACTTCTCAACCTATCACACACATATCATTCGGGAGCTGATGGCGCAAGAGTATATTGTGGTCTCGGCAGAATACAGAGGGAGCACAGGATATGGAAAAGCTACCTATGAAAACATAGATTATGGAGGTCGTGAAAATGACGATGTGCTAGAAAGCAGAAGCTATATGATAGAAAACTATAGTATTGTGGATGAAACACGTGTGGGTGTAATGGGTTGGAGCCATGGTGGAATGATTGCGCTGATGCAAATATTACAACAATCGGATAAGTATCAGTGTGCCTTTGCAGGTGTGCCTGTAAGCGATTTGGAATACAGATTGGCTTCGCACGATGAGTCTTACACAAAGTATTTTACAGCACCTTACCATATTGGCGAATCTATTAAAGAAAACCCTGAGGAGTACAAGCGACGCTCACCCACTACCTATGCAAAGAATTTGCAAAAACCTTTGATGATTTACACTAACACAAATGACAACGATGTGTATGTAGAAGAGGTAGAACTAATGATTGAAACCCTGAAGCAACATGGCAAGGATTTCAGGTGCAAAATATTTGAAGATGCTTCGGGTGGACATGGTTTTGATAGAATTGATAGCAAAGAGGCTACCGATATACGTTTTACTGTTTATGAGTTTATGGCGGAATATCTGCAACCCTCAAAACCTTTTAAGGATGCACAAGATATGCGGAAAGCAGCTTATGGCTTCAACTAGAAACTTATACATCACATGAATATCTGAGAGCTTATTCTAATAAGAATTTATAGACTCTCAGATATTTTTTTATTGCATTCTTTTTATGATACTGTAAGATTCTACAACACCCAGCTCGCCGGCCTTGCGTAAATCGTCTAACCCCGATACAGTTTCACCAACTGCCAACTTTGCCAACCCTCTATTAAAGTATGCTTCTGCAAACTGAGCATCTAGATTGATAGCCTCGGTGTAGTCTGATATTGCACCTCTATAATCTTTTTGTATACTCAAAATTTCGGCACGATTATAGTAAGCATAAATAAAACTAGGGTCTTGGTTTATAACTCTCTCGTAATCTTTAAGAATTACATCATACTCCAATGTTTTCTTTGATACTTCGGGCACTAGAGGTTTACCATCGCCAATAACCTTTTCTCCAGCTAAAGGAAATTTCATTCTATTTGACGAGTCTGCCAAACGAGTCCGCGGTTCTTGCATATCAGGATTAGACTCTATCTGTTTAGTTCGAGCCAGTGCGCGTGCAAAATAAGCAAGCGTAAACTGAGGTTTTTTAGCAATTACTTTATCAAAATCCTCAATTGCAATAGCATAATCTTGAATGAGCATAAAATCGATACCTCGCCCAAAATACAAGACAGCATTATCTGTGGACTCTTCAATTAGTTTTGAGTAGTTCTCAATAGACCTAAAATGAGTTTGTACTTGCAGCTCATTCAATGATACCTCAGAGTTTGTGGCGCGTATTTTCCAGCTGAGTCCCAAAGTGTTGTTTGCTTTATCTATAAGCGCAGAGTAATAAACAGGTCGCTGCACTTCATAAGGTTTTTCGTAGAAAGTGATAACAAATTTTGGCTCGAGCGAAATCTCAGCATTTAAGTTTTGCACTTTACCCCTAGTTTCACTCTTGTATTTTGACTTCTTCTCTTCTTTTTTATCAGCAACAACTAATAACTTAAACTTATCGATATCTTTATCAGTCTCTTCACGAGTGCCTGATGCTTGAGAATCGTCTGAGCTATCTGTCAATGCCAATTCATCTTTCGTTATTCGCTGTTTAGCCTCTGCTTCCTTTGCTCGTGCTAGTTTAAAATCTATTTCAGCTCCTTGCAAATCGTTCATTTTACGTTTTAGCTGGGCACGAGAATAGTAGCCTTGAAAGAATTCGGGATGTTCATCCAAGACAACATTCAAGTCTCGCAGTGCATTTACATTATCATTAATTTCTGCATTAAGCATAGCACGATTCAAATAAGCAATAGTATTGGAGGGCTCTAGCTCAATCACTTTGTCAAAGTCTTTTATAGCCCTGTTATTATCAGCAACCTGTGCACGTAGTAGCCCTCTATTGAAACGGGCAATCAAATTATTGCTATCCATCTCTATCACACGGTCATAATCTGCCATTGCTCCTCGCAAATCCTTGAGATGATAACGGACCAAACCCCTATTGATATAATTACCTTCAAAGTATGGATCTAGGCGAATTGCCTCGTCCAAGTCGGCAAGAGCTTTATTATATTTCTCTTGTTGTAGGTGTAAAATACCTCGTGCTGCAAATGAGTGCGATGTATAAGGGTCTTTCTCTATAGTTATGTCATAGTTTTGGATAGCTTTTATAGTATCACCCTTTTCTAGAAACATGGCAGCACGCATCAAGTAGGCTGGAGTGTAATCGGGATATAACCTTAAAAGGTCTTGAAATGTTTCTTCGGCATCGTCAAACTCTTTTAACTCAATATTTACAATCCCCATATTGAGCAATGTTATTTTGTCTTCGGGCAAATACTCTAAGCTTTGCTTATAGTCTTTAGCTGCTCCTTCATAGTCTTCTCTATTCTGTCTAGCTGCTCCTCTCAATTGATATGCTCCAAACCAATATGGATTGCGCTCTAAGCAGAGGGTACAATCTTCTTCAGCTCCTTTAAAGTCATCTAAGAAAAATTTAGCCATACCTCTATAATAATATGGTGAAGCCATATAAGGCTTTGATCCAATAACTTGATTGAAGTATTGAATGGCCAAAACATAATCCTCAAAGTAAAGGGCATTACGGCCTATAAGCATAACTCTTTCTGTATTTACCTGGGCTGTGGCTACAGAAAGAGAAAGAATTAAAAACAGATTAATAAATAGTCTTTTCATAATAAAACTTCAAGAGAGTTGAATCTTTACTTTTGAGTTAGAAACATTCAAAGATACATAACCTCTGCCATCTTAAAAACAATACTTTTTGTATAGTCTTCTCAAAACAACAATTGAATAGTAAAAGTTACTTTCCAAACATAATATATAGAGCCATGAAACCTCAATTAGTTTAATGCTCACTCTAATAAAACAAAGAAGAAAACATTGAATACTGTGCAATTAATCAAATAAAACAGAACGTTGCTCATTGTCCTCTACCACAATTTCCACTCTTACTACACTTTCAGGCAACAAAGGCTCTACTAATTCTGGCCACTCAATTAAACAAAGATGGCCACTGTAAAAATAGTCTTCATAACCAAAATCATATGCTTCATCAATATCTTTGATTCTATAGAAATCAAAATGATAAATGGGGTCTCCATCATTTTTACTGTATTCATTTACAATAGCAAAGGTTGGGCTTGTAATTGTTTCAGTAACACCCAGCGCATTACAAATAGCTTTAATGAAAGTTGTTTTGCCTGCTCCCATTTGTCCGTAAAATGCAAAGACGTTGTTTTCCCCCATATTCTCTACAAATTTTCTGGCAACTATGTCTATGTCTGATAAATTATTTAGTGAAAGCTTCATATATTTATTTTTGTGTTAAGAGTCTTGATAATCAGTGCAAAAATAAATAAATAAACTGAGAGTGTGGTACAAATAGAGAAATCAACATCACATCTGTAAAATTTAACTGTAAAAAAACAAATTGGCTATGGAATCTTTAAAAATAATATACTTTACTTGTTATAAATTGCTATATTTGCTAATAAAACATATTTAATGAATAAACTTATAAATCACAATTATGCATCTATCCGAAAAATCACAACATTACATTTCTCTTGAAGAAAAACATGGCGCACACAATTACGAACCACTACCTGTAGTTTTGTCTAGAGGTGAGGGACCATTAGTTTGGGATGTAGACGGAAAACAATATTTAGATTTCTTGTCAGCTTACTCAGCAGTAAACCAAGGTCACAATCATCCTAAAATTGTGGAAGCTCTTACAACGCAAGCAAACACTCTGTGTTTAACATCTCGTGCATTTTATAATGACTGTCTGGGACCATATGAAAAAATGATGACCGAGTTATTCGGTTATGACAAACTTTTACCCATGAATTCAGGAGCTGAAGGAGTTGAGACTGCTCTAAAATTAGCAAGAAAATGGGCATATCAAGTAAAAGGAGTAGCAGAAAATGAAGCTATAATAGTTACTTGCAAAAACAATTTCCATGGCCGAACTATTTCAATTATATCATACTCAACAGACCATAATGCAAAAAAAGAGTATGGACCATACACACCAGGCTTCGAAGCAATAAAATATAATGACTCAAAAGCTTTAAAAGAAATATTAAAAGAAAAGGGTAAAAACATTGCTGGTTTTTTAGTTGAGCCTATTCAAGGTGAAGCAGGTGTTGTAGTACCTGACGAGGGTTATTTAAAAACGTGCTATGATTTATGTAAGCAACACAACGTGCTTTTTATAGCTGACGAAATTCAAACAGGAATTGCTAGAACAGGTAAAATGCTCTGTTGCGATCATGAGAACTTTAAACCCGATATCTTAATTTTAGGAAAGGCTTTATCTGGCGGTGTATTACCAGTATCAGCTGTTCTATGCGACAATGAAATTATGATGACTATCAGTCCTGGACAACATGGATCTACATTTGGAGGATTTCCATTAGCATGTAAAGTAGCAACAGCTGCAATGAAAGTGGTTTTAGAAGAAAACTTAGCTGAAAAAGCTGAAAAGCTTGGTAAGATATTCAGAGAAAGAATGAAGGAGATTAAATCACCTTTTATCAAGTTAGTTAGAGGAAAAGGACTTTTAAATGCAGTAGAAATACAACCCTACAATGGAAAGACAGCGTGGGATGTCTGTGTAGAAATGGCCAATAATGGTCTTTTGGCTAAGCCAACACATCAACATATTATCCGTTTTGCGCCACCTTTGGTGATTAGCGAGAAGCAACTTAATGAAGGCTTGGATATTATAGAGAAATCAATAAAAACATTAGAGCAAAATGCAAACAGCTAATAAAATATTAATGGTTCGTCCCGCTCATTTCACTTATAATGAGCAGACTGCCAAGAATAATCATTTTCAACACAAATCTTCAGTTTCAAATATTAATGAAAAGGCTTTGAAAGAATTTGATGATTTTGTTGAAACTTTGCGTAACAATAAAATTGAGGTAATTGTAATTCAAGATACTATTTTCCCGCACACACCAGACTCTATTTATCCTAACAATTGGTTTTCCACCCATTCAACAGGAGAACTTATTCTCTATCCAATGTTTGCAGAAAACAGAAGATTGGAAAGGAAACCATATATTTTAGAAACTATTAAAGAACATTTCAGTGCCCATAAAATTATAGACTTAACAGCTTGGGAAGATAAAAATAGATTTCTAGAGGGTACAGGAAGTATGATTTTAGATCATAACAACAGAATTGTTTATGCTTGCCGTTCTGAAAGAACAGATGATATTGTTTTAGAAGAATTTTACACCAAGATGAATTCAGAACCGGAGATTTTCAACTCATACGATGATAAAGGAAGAAACATTTATCATACCAACGTAATGTTGAGTATTGGTGAAAAATATGCAGTGATTTGTGCAGAATCAATTACAGATGAAAATCGAAAAGCTAATATTATTAATAGATTGAAGAATTCTAATAAAGATGTTCTTGAAATATCTTTTGAACAGATGAAAAATTTCTGCGCTAATATTATTGAAGTGCGTAATTCTGATAACCAAAATCTTTTGATTATGTCTGAGACAGCTAAAAAAGCATTCACAGATGAACAGAAAGAAGTGTTAGAAAAACATTGTAAAATAATTTCATCACCTCTAACTACAATTGAAAAGACAGGAGGAGGTTCTGCTCGCTGTATGATTGCTGAAATATTCTAACTTACAGCAAAAGATATTTTTATACTCATACATAAAATTAACAATCAAACAATTTACGATAATAGCTTTAAGAAAAGAATTAAAAGAGTTCTTATTACGTGGAAACGTAATAGACATGGCAGTAGGAATTGTTATTGGTGCTGCATTTGGAAAAATAGTTACATCATTTGTCAATGACATTTTGATGCCTCCTATTGCAACACTATTAGGGGACAATAAGTTTACCGAGATGAAGTTCATATTAAAAGAAGCAGTTATGAATGGCGAGGAAATAGCACACCTGATATAACCTTAAACTATGGTAACTTCGTTCAAGTATTAATTGATTTCTTAATTATAGGTGTTTCTATCTTCTTTGTTATTAAAGGAATAAATAAAATGAAGAGAAAAAAAGAAGAAGAACCAGCAGCTCCAGCACCTGCACCAGAACCAACAAAAGAAGAAAGCTTATTGACTGAAATACGAGATCTTTTGAAAAAAGATTAGCAAGACTTAGAAGCTTCATAAAGATTAAACTTCCAAAAACATTACAACTACAGCTTAGATAGCATATTAAAGATTATCTAAATCTCATAAAACAGAGTTATACCATATTTTAATCGAGAAACTATGGTCTAACTCTGTTTATTTCTTGTATCGCAGATAGCTTTCAATTGCAGAGCACAAAATAAAAGAGAAGAGTACAAATACAAAATACACCATTTTATATAAGTCGAAAAAAACTTGAGTAGATTATGCTCTAAACTTTTTTTGTTTAGAATTGCATGGAAATAATTCCACCTAATTAATTCAGACTTCTATATAAAGGTGTCTTCTCCAATATGAAAATAAGACATTGATGTGGCTCAATAATGACTTGCAAACAACTTTCAAGAACAGTGTAAAACATCCAACTGTTTTTAACCCTATAGTTATTACCAGAATAAAGATGACATTGTGCCCTAGTGCAATTGAACGAATTGCATTTTCTTTTCCATTATTGATTATTTGATAATACCCTTTATCGAAATAACGACTGACACGAGGCCACATATCAAATGCATACTTAAATAGCTTTCCCCAGTAAACTGTTAGGAGTGGAACTGTTCTTGTTTTCGTCAACTTTTCTAGACACCTAAATTAAACACATATGAATCAGCTGCTTGTCTAATATATTTTGTATTTTTAGGTATCCCAATATTTTATATATGTTGATTAGACATAATAAAAAACAAGTCTGGAGGCGTTAGTATACAAGCTGTTAGGAAGGGTTACGGTACTTATAAAGTTGCGAAAACCATAAGTTGTGGCACTAAGCGCCATGAAATTAATCAGCTATTGGATAAAGCTAAATCTATATGGAAGAAGAGCAAAAAGCTTTTTCAAATACGGCTTAACTTTTATCGCATCAATGCTTTTAAATCCTAATTATCAATCCGATATAAACATATTTAATTTTTTGTCATGTAATTAGCAAAACTGATTTGAAATACGTCCAATTTATCACCGATTGAAGCATAGGATAGAGGCCCATATATGCATTGCATTCGCATCATATACAATATACTAAGAATTGGAAGGAGTGCTAAAGGAGCAAGGATCAACCTTGTCATTAAAAAGAGCAAGTGAGATAACTCATAATATATTCAAATCAGTTACATGTTAACAGAATCAAAACAACACGTAAAACAGTTGCTGAATATAGACATCGAACAAAATGAGTTGTTTAGCATAATATCCAAACCTTTTAGGGTGTCCCATTGACGAAGACAGGTTAGGAGTGGAACTGTTATTAGTCCTAAAGATAAGACAACGTCGCTATTCGTCCTCATTGCGGATAACAGCAAGCAGAAAGAGATAAAACATGCCGCTGCGTCTACGAGGAACTTTTAGCACCAATTCTTTAGATTTAGCAATCGCTTTACAGTATCGATAGCCATTGGCATACTCATCAGGGTTTTCTTTTTTATGTAAAGTTCACTCTGCATTCATAAAAGAATCTAAAGTTAAATTTAAAAGTAGATAAGTTCTACCTTTTTCATTTCACTTGCTAAATCAAATAATAAATCCGAAATTTGTTCTTGTGTAAAGTTCA
>CAZBVD010000037.1:0-12769 GCA_964495235.1 uncultured Dysgonomonadaceae bacterium
CATCCGACAGCAAGTATTGAATAACTGTGCCACGCTGGCAAGCCTCTTCAATTTCAAAAAGCGTTTCACCCGGTACCCATCCATCATCAATGGCTTTTTGCCATGTTTTACTCTCTTTGCGTTGTCCAACAATTACGTTGAAACCATTATCACGCAAGTTAAGCGATTGTCCTGGTCCTTGCACTCCATAGCCAATTACTGCTATGGTTTCGTCTTTCATTGTTTCTTGCGCTTTTGCTAAAGGAAACTCGTCGCGGGTTACTACATTTTCTTCTACTCCGCCAAAATTCATTGTTGCCATATTATTATTTTTAATTATGTATATTTACTGTTTACTATTTATTGTTTATTGCTTAATTATCACTGATTTAAATAGACTCCTCACTTCTTATACGAATAGACAGGGTTTCTTTAACCGCAAAGTTTGCAAAGGGGGCGCAGAGGTCGCAGTGATAATGCCTTGTTCATTCTCTACATCAAGACGCTATAAATCGCTGTCTCTACGTTCCTGTTTTCTAGTTCCTAGTTCCTGTTTTCTAGTTCCTAGTTTCTGCTCACTATTTACTGTTCACTATTCAATGCTTTCTTTTCAATTTCTGAATCTACAAGCGCACGTCGTGCTAGCAAATCGCTTAGTCTTTCTACTTTTGATTTTGTAATTGCCACCCTCCCCGATCGGATAAATTGTAACACACCAATACTTTCACTCAACTCCTCGAAGAGTGCTTGTGTTTCGGCATAATGGCCTGTTTTCTGAAGAACTGTTGCATGATCACTCACATCTAATATACGTGCATTATGTTTGCGAATAAGCTCTTCAACATTAGTTTTTGAAACAAGTTTAGAAGTTTCAATTTTGTATAGTGCTATTTCTTGGTGCACCAATTCTTCATCTATATTGTAGTATGCCTTTAATACATCCACACGTTTATCAATCTGTTTAACTAGCTTTTGCATTACCTCTTCGTTGGGCGCAAAAGTTGTGATTGTGAGTTTATGGATACCACTAATGGCAGAGGGCGAACCAGACAATGTTTCGATATTCATTTGTCTGCGTGTAAAAATTGCTGTTATTTGATTAGTCACTGCTACAACATTTTCGGAGAAAACGGTAACGGTATATAATGTTTTTTCTTGCATAATGTATGCTGTTTTATGTTTATATTTTCGTTTGGGATTATATTACAAACTATGTCCGTTTCCTAAAATAATATCGCTTACAGAACCTCCAGCGGGCACCATAGGGAAGACCATTCCGTTGGTTTCTACTTCTACTTCTAGCAAGTATGCTCCATCGTGCTCTAGCATTTCGGCAATGGCATTATCCAAATCTTCTCTCTTTACCACCTTTCTGCCTTTGATGCCATAAGCATCGGCAATTTTGATAAAATTAGGATTGTGCATCTTAGTTTCAGAATATCGTTCCTCAAAAAACATCTCTTGCCACTGTCGCACCATTCCCAAAAAGTTGTTGTTGAGCAGGATAATTTTCACTGGAATGTTGTACTCCATAATAGTTCCGAATTCTTGAATGGTCATTTGCAAACCTCCATCACCAACAAATATGCAAACCTCTCTATCTGGTGCTCCATATTTAGCTCCTATGCCTGCTGGCAAACCAAAGCCCATTGTTCCTAATCCTCCCGATGTAACCATGCTGCGCGACTGAGTGAACTTGAAATAGCGTGCTGCCATCATTTGATTCTGACCCACATCAGTTACACAAATGGCTTTGTTTTGGGTGGCTTCACTTACTCTGTTCACCACTTCGCCCATCTTTATAGGTCCATTTTCAGAATATAATTCATTGTTGATAATGCAATCATATTCTTTTTTATCAAGTGCTCTAAATTCAGCTAACCACTCAGGATGCGAATTCTCTTTCAGCAATTCTGTTGCTATAGGCAATGTTCGTTTAGCATCGCCCAGTACTTTTACATCAACTTTTACGTTCTTATCAACTTCAGCCCTATCGATATCAAAATGAATAACCTTGGCCTGTTTAGCATATCTATTCAAATCGCCAGTTACACGGTCGTCAAATCGCATGCCAATAGCAATGAGCACATCGCACTCATTTGTTTTTATGTTAGGTCCAATATTACCATGCATTCCAAGCATACCACAATTGAGCGGATGATCTGTTGGAACGGCTGATAAACCTAAAATAGTCCAAGCAAAAGGAATTTGCGCCTTTTCTAAAAATGCAACTAACTCTTTTTCTGCATTGCCAAGAATAACCCCCTGCCCTATCAAAGCAAAAGGCTTTTTTGCTTGATTGATTAGTTCTGCAGCTTCAGCAATCTTTTCTTTACAAGGAACAGGTTGGGGTCGGTAACTACGCAATGAAGTTGTTTTTTCATAACTATACTCGCAGGTTGCTATTTGTGCATCTTTGGCTATATCTAATATCACAGGGCCTGGACGACCACTTGATGCAATATAGAAAGCACGCGAAACTGCCCAAGCTATATCTTCGGCCCGGCGAATTTGGTATGCCCATTTTGTAACTGGCAAAGACACCCCTATAACATCTGCTTCTTGAAAAGCATCTGTGCCCAAGAGTGTTGATGCCACTTGACCAGAAATAACTACCATTGGTGTGCTATCCATCATAGCATCGGCAAGGCCAGTAATAGTATTAGTTGCTCCAGGGCCTGAAGTTACCAAAGCAACGCCCACTTTTTTGGATACACGTGCATAGCCTTGTGCTGCATGCACAGCACCCTGTTCGTGACGAGCAAGAATATGCTTCATCTTGTCTTTCTTATCGTATAGTGCATCAAAAACTGGCATAATAGCACCACCTGGGTAGCCAAACAAGGTGTCTACTCCTTCATACATCAACGACTGTATGAGTGCTTCGCTGCCTGACATAACTTTTGTTTCTGTTTCTGCGTTTGTTATTGCTTGTGTTATTACATCTTTCATATCAATAAAATATTTTCAGGTTGATAACCTTCTCATTTCACATTAACTTTACTGTGATTTTATTCCCTTATCTTAATCTTCAATTATTCTAACTGCTCCCAAATCTGCCGAACTTACAAAGTTTGCATACACTTGTAGTGCAGGCGATACTTTTCTATCTCGCATAGGTTTAAAGGCTTTTGTTCCTTTTTTGTTTTCTATTTCCCTGCGTTTTTGCAACTCTTCATCTGTAATTCTGAGATTGATGGTTCGGTTGGGAATGTCAATATCTATGATATCATTATCTCTTATAAGTGCAATAGCACCGCCAGCAGCTGCTTCAGGTGAGATATGCCCAATGGAAAGACCCGATGTGCCTCCAGAGAATCGACCATCTGTAATTAATGCGCACTTTTCTCCTAAGTGTTTTGCTTTTATATACGATGTGGGGTATAACATTTCTTGCATACCTGGTCCGCCTCTGGGGCCTTCATAGGCAATAACTACCACATCGCCAGCACTTACTTCGTCGCGCAAAATAGCATCACATGCTTCGTCTTGCGAATGAAACACACGTGCTTTGCCGCTAAATGTCCATACACTCTTGTCCACGCCAGCAGTCTTCACAACGCATCCATCTAAAGCAATGTTGCCTTTGAGCACTCCCAAGCCACCGTCAACAGTATAAGCGTGTTCGACTGAGCGAATGCAACCATTTTCTCTGTCCACATCTAATGTGTCAAAAACTTTGTTTTGTGAACCCATTACTAAATTAAATTCTCTACCTGGGGCAGATTTATATATGCGTTCTGCTTCTTTGTCTATATTTTCTTTTTCTAAATTATATTTGTCTAATGCTTCTGCCAAGGTCAATCCATCGGCACGATAAACAGAGGTGTCTAACAATCCTCCATCGGCCAATTGTTTCATTATATTTAATATACCTCCAGCACGATTCACATCCTGAATGTGATATTTCTCACTATTGGGAGCAACCATACATATACAGGGTACTTGTGTTGAAAGTGCATTAATGTCGTCCATCGTGAAATCAACTTTTGCTTCATTTGCCATGGCCAAAAGATGCAAAATAGTATTGGTTGACCCTCCCATGGCAATATCTACTGTCATAGCATTCATGAAGGCTGCTTTTGTAGCTATACTCCGCGGAAGCACTGTGTGGTCTTCATCAAAATAGTAGGCGTTTGCATTTGCTACAATCTGTTTTGCAGCATCTACAAAAAGTTGTTTACGATTGGCATGTGTGGCAACAATAGTACCGTTACCTGGCAAGGCCATTCCGATTGCTTCGTTCAAGCAATTCATTGAGTTGGCTGTAAACATTCCTGAACACGAACCACATGTGGGGCACGCCAATTTCTCTATTTGTGAGAGACGTTCATCAGAAATTGAATCATCAACTGCACCTACCATTGCATCTACCAAGTCTATTTGCTCACCATCCATCTCGCCAGCTTCCATTGGTCCGCCCGAAACAAATATGGTGGGAATGTTCAGTCGCATTGATGCTAAAAGCATTCCTGGTGTAATTTTATCGCAATTGCTAATGCAAACCATGGCATCTACTTTGTGGCCGTTGATCATATATTCTATTGAATCGGCAATTAAATCACGCGAAGGAAGTGAGTAGAGCATACCATCGTGCCCCATAGCAATTCCATCGTCAATAGCAATGGTATTGAATTCTGCTGCAAAGCAACCCAATTTCTCAATCTCATGTTTCACCATTTGACCAATATGATGTAAATGTACATGACCAGGCACAAACTGTGTAAAGGAATTAACTACTGCAATGAGCGGTTTACCCATCTGTTCGTCTTTCATTCCATTGGCACGCCAAAGTGCTCTTGCTCCAGCCATTCGTCGGCCCGATGTGCTGGTGTAGCTGTTCAGACGTTTTTGTCTGTTTCGTTCTTCTCTTTTAGCTTGTCGCTCTTCAAAGTTATATTTTTTATTCATTGTTGTTTTATTTTATTTATAGAAGGTACTATTCCTGGGATGTACGGAGCTCCCACTCCGTACTATTCTCATTTTTTAATTCCAATGCAGGAGGTGTTTAGTATGAGGGGTGTTTAATAATCAACGCACCTAAATTCTTTTAAGAGGAGCGGAAGCTCCTCGACTCCCAGGAACTCTTAACTCTTAATTCTTCACTCCTTACCCAATATATAATTCACAATCCACTCTCCCACTTCAGTTGTGGAGCTTGGTGTTTCATCATTAGCAATATCGCTTGTTACAACCCCTTCATCCATGCTTGCTGCAACAGCCGCACGAATGCAAGCTCCTTCTTGGGGCAACTCAAAAGCATACTCAAACATAAGTGCTGCTGAAAGAATTGCAGCTAAAGGATTAGCAATATTCTTGCCTGCAGCTTCGGGGTACGAACCGTGAATGGGTTCAAACACTGATGTGTGTAGTCCTATTGATGCAGAAGGTAACATGCCCAACGAACCTGTTATTACTGATGCTTCATCGGTGAGAATATCTCCAAAAAGATTTTCTGTAACCATTACATCAAAGCTCTTGGGCCATTGAATAATACGCATAGCGGCATTGTCAACAAACATATACTCTGTTTCTACTTCTGGGTACTGTGGTGCAATCTCTTGTGTTATTTGTCGCCACAGGCGCGATGTTGCTATAACGTTGGCTTTGTCCACCATCGTTAGTTTCTTACGTCGTTGCATAGCAAACTTATACGCAAGGTGCAGAATGCGCTCTATTTCTTCGCGCGTATAAATACATGTATCATAGGCAGTGTTGCCATCCTCGCTGCGACCTTGTGGTTGTCCAAAATACATACCGCCTGTCAATTCACGAATACACATAAAATCTGCACCATCAATAATCTCTGCTTTAAGTGGAGATTTGTGAAGCAATGATGTGAAGGTAGTAATGGGTCGAATATTGGCAAAAAGACCCAAATCTTTGCGCATTTTCAATAGGCCTTGTTCAGGGCGAACCTTTGCCGATGGATCATTGTCGTATTTTGGGGCGCCAATAGCGCCAAACAATACTGCGTCTGATTGCATGCACAAGTCATGTGTTTCTTGTGGATATGGACTGCCTGTTTCGTCAATAGCACAAGCACCCACACTTGCAAAGGAATACTCCAAGGTGTGGTTAAACTTTTTGCAAATTGCTTTGGTTACTGCCAATGCTTGCTCTGTAATTTCAGGGCCTATTCCATCTCCAGGTAATACTGCTATTTTTAATTTCATATTTTCTATATTGTAGTCTTCAAATGAAGATTTATTATTCTGTTTTCAATTTTAATTAGTGAGCCTTCTCTAAATAGACTTTGCCAAAGTCCGCTTAGGGGATTTTGGGGTAAAAAGTAGGGTTACAATTCTATATATCTTAACGAGGGAATATTTCCACTCTCTATCATGTTCAACATTTTCATTGTTGCCTTTACTGCGGCAACTGTTTGGTCAACATCTAGTCCGCGTGTTTTAAAGGTTTTGCCATCAAATTTCCATGTAATAATTGTTTGTACAAATGCATCTGTTCTTCCTCCGGGAGGAATTACAACAATGTAATCTAATAATTCGGGGGTGGGTTTGTCAAGTTTTTTGTAAATCTTGTACATTGCTTTTGAGAAAGCATGATACTGCCCATCGCCTACCGCAGTTTGCTGATAAACCTCTCCAGCTATTGATATTTTCACAGTTGCAGAAGGTCTTAATCCATCGGCCAATGCAAACGAGTAGTTTAGCATTTGTATAACATTATCCTCTATTCCATTTTTCAGCACATCGGATATGATATAGGGCAGTTCGTCTAGCGTGACAATCTCTTTTTTGTCGCCCAACTCTATGATGCGAGCAGTTACTTTTGTCATAGACTCATCATCGAGCTCAATTCCAAGCGTCATCAAGTTATTCATGATATTGGCCTTACCCGATGTTTTACCAAGAGCATATTCTCTTGATCTATCAAACCTCTCAGGACTTAACTTGCTGTGATACAAATTGTTTTTCTTGTCGCCATCAGCATGAATGCCTGCCACTTGTGTGAACACATTCTCGCCAATGATGGGCATATTTTTAGAAATACGCACGCCCGAATAACTTTCAATTACTTTACTTACGTAATAAACATTACTTTCGTTGATGTTTGTCTTTAGTCTTAAATGGTCATGAATGAGTGCCAATACACTTGTAAGGGAAGCATTGCCTGCTCGCTCGCCCAATCCGTTCATTGTTACGTGCACACCTTTTACGCCTGCCTTTACGGCTTCATACACATTGGCCACAGCCAAATCGTAATCGTTATGAGCATGAAAATCGAAATGTAGTTGTGGATAACGTGTTACCATTTTGGTTATATACTCTTTCACTTTATCGGGATTGAGAATGCCCAATGTGTCAGGCAACATAAAGCGACTGATTGGTTCGTATTGCAACTTATCCATCAATCTGAATATATATTCTTCGGAATCATTCATACCGTTAGACCAATCTTCTAAATAAATATTCACTGTAACACCCATTTCCTGAGCATTGGCAATAACCTCTTGAATTTTGGCAAGATGCTGCTCCACTGTTTGCTTTAATTGAAATTTGCAATGCTTGAGTGAACCCTTGCATAGCAAATTAATTACTCGGCAACCTGCACTGGTAATCCAATCTAAAGAAACTTGTCCATCAACAAAACCCAACACTTCAACCTTATCAAGGTGTCCGTTTGCTTGTGCCCACTTTGCAATTTTGCAAACTGCTTTGTACTCACCATCCGAAACTTTGGCGGAGGCCACTTCAATGCGATCTACATGAACCTCTTCAAGCAATAGTCGCGCTATGCTTACTTTTTCTTGCACTGCAAAAGAGACTCCCGAAGTTTGTTCGCCGTCACGCAGCGTCGTGTCCATTATTTCTATCATTCCTTATTCGTTTTTACTTCCTTAATTTAAAGAAGTCAGTAATTAGTAGCTATAAGCTCTTTGCTGCTCGTATTGCTCTATTTTTTCTTTGTTTGACAATAGGAAATCAATATCATCTAAACCATTCAAAAGACAGTTCTTTTTGTATGAATTAATGTCGAATGATTCGCTCTCATCTGATGCATTGTTGGTTATCTTTTGGTTTATCAAGTCCACAGTAACAGTTGTTGCAGGATTGTTTTCAATATCGCTGAAAAGCTTTTGCAAGAATACTTCGCTTATCACAATGGGCAAGATGCCATTGTTGAGGGCATTGTTTTGAAATATATCGGCAAAGAAACTAGATACAATTACTTTGAAGCCGTAACCTCTCAATGCCCAAGCAGCATGTTCGCGACTTGAACCGCTACCAAAGTTTTTACCTGCAACCAATACTTCGCCCGTATAGGTGGAGTCGTTCAGCACAAAGTCTGTTTTTGGAGAGCCATCCTTATGATAACGCCAATCGGCAAAAAGATTATCGCCAAACCCTTGGCGGGTAGTGGCTTTTAAGAAACGTGCGGGTATTATTTGATCGGTGTCTACATTCTCAATAGGAAGAGGCACACAGGTTGATGTTAATTGTTTAAATTTTTCCATGTTGATAGTTATAATTAATTAGGGTTAGTAATTAGCTTGCGTGCTTTTGCAAAGCATGTGTCGCAACAGCGAACCCCTTTTTTATGATTTAAATAAATGGGTTGGGTCAGTAATTTTCCCTGTTACTGCAACAGCTGCCGCAACAAGTGGCCCCGCCAAAATGGTGCGAGAACCAGGTCCCTGGCGGCCTTCAAAGTTTCTGTTAGACGTAGATACAGCATATTTGCCTGCTGGTATTTTATCATCGTTCATGGCCAAACAAGCCGAACAGCCTGGCTGACGCAAATGAAATCCTGCTTCATTCAATATTTTATCTAGACCTTCGGCTTCTATTTGCTTACGCACTTTCCAGCTTCCGGGTACTAACCATGCGGTAATGTTGTCAGCTTTTTTCTTGCCTTTCACATATTCTGTAAACAAACGGAAATCCTCGATTCGACCGTTGGTGCAGCTACCTAAAAATACATAATCTACTTGTTTACCTTCTAACTTCTCACCCGATGTGAAGCCCATATACTTTAATGAGTTTTGAAAAGATTTTTTTCCTGCTTCATCTATATCTTCCAATTCTGGGATGCTACCATCAATGTACATGCCCATTCCTGGGTTAGTTCCGTAGGTTATCATTGGTTTAATTTTAGAAGCATCGAAAGTAACCTCTTTGTCAAACCATGCCCCTTCGTCGGTCTTTAACGTTTTCCAATAAGCCAATGCTTTATCCCAATCTTCTCCTTTAGGAGCAAACTCACGACCATTGATATAGTCAAATGTTTTCTGGTCAGGAGCAATCAAACCACCACGAGCACCCATCTCTATACTGAGGTTACACATTGTCATTCTTGCCTCCATAGATAGTTCACTGATAGCATCGCCTGCATATTCAACAAAATAACCTGTTGCTCCACTGGTTGAAAGCTGAGAAATCATATACAATGCCAAATCTTTTGCACCTACCATTGGATTTAACTTACCTTCAAAATTTACACGCATAGTCTTGGGGCGAGTTTGCAACACACATTGAGATGCCAAAACCATCTCTACTTCGCTTGTACCAATACCAAAAGCAATTGAGCCAAAAGCTCCATGAGTAGAGGTGTGACTATCACCACACACAATGGTCATGCCTGGTTGGGTGTATCCATTCTCAGGCCCTATAACATGTACAATGCCATTTTTTGGGTGTCCTAAACCATAATAAGTGAGTCCAAACTCTTCTGCGTTTTTGGCCAACATATCCACTTGTAGGCGAGATATGGCATCCTTTATTGGGCTTTCTTGTCCTTCGGTGGGGATATTATGATCGGCTGTTAAAATGGTTTGTTCTGGACGAAACACTTTAAGACCTCTGCTACGCAATCCTGAAAATGCTTGAGGGCTGGTCACTTCGTGACACAAATGTCGGTCTATATATAGCTGTGTGGGGCCGTCTTCAACGGTAGTCACAACATGACTATCCCAAATTTTATCGAATAATGTTTTCATATCTTAAATCTATATGCCGTTTGGCAGTTATTTTGTTTTTAAATTATATCTTGTTCTATTCTGTATTACTTAATTTACAAATTTATTCACAGCGTCTAGAAAAGCTTCCACTGATGCCGATACAATATCTGTGTTGGCCGAAAAGCCATAGTATAAAACACCTTGATGTTCCACTTGCATATGCACTTTACCCACATCGTCGCTACCACGATTTATGGCTTGAATAAGAAATTCTTCTATTACTACTTCTCTTCTAATGATTTCTTTAACTGCTTTGATGGCAGCATCTACTGGTCCGTTGCCACTTGCAGAAGCCTCGAAGTGCTCGCCAGCAATATCTAAACCAATGCTGGCTACATTGCGAAGTCCTATTCCGCTAGTTACTTGTAGGTAATCAATTTTAATGAGGGTCTTTGCCGACTCTTTGCCAACCATCTTCAATACATCTTCGTCTTTAATATCTTTTTTCTTGTCAGCAAGAGCTAAGAATTTGTCATAAACAAGATCTAACTCTTCATTGTTTAGCTTCACGCCCAACAAAACGAGTCTGCTGTTCAAGGCAGCTCTTCCGCTACGTGCTGTTAAAATGATTGAGCTATCATCTATTCCTACATCTTTAGGATTGATTATTTCGTAAGTTTCTACGTTTTTCAATACTCCATCTTGATGAATGCCTGAGGAATGTGCAAAAGCATTTCTACCTACAATTGCTTTGTTGGGCTGCACTGGCATATTCATAAGGCTGGACACCAATCGACTAGTAGAATATATTTTCTTCGCGTTTATATTAGTTTCAAATCCTAGTTCTTTACGGCTTTTAAGCGCCATCACCACTTCTTCTAGTGCACTATTGCCTGCTCTCTCACCAATACCGTTTATAGTTACCTCCACTTGCCGTGCTCCATTTATGACACCCGATATGGTGTTTGCAGTAGCCATACCCAAGTCTTGATGGCAATGAGTAGATAGAATGGCATTTTTGAGATCAACATTATCAATCAAGTATTTTATTTTAGCACCATATTCGTGTGGAAGGCAGTAACCTGTAGTGTCAGGTATATTGATAACTGTAGCACCAGCATTTACAGCAGCTTGTACCACGCGTGCTAGGTATTCATTTTCGGTTCGTCCTGCATCTTCTGCATAAAATTGCACATCGTCCACAAAGTTGCGGGCATAAGTAACAGCTTTAACAGCTCGTTCTATAATCTCTTTGCGATTAGATTTGAATTTGTATTTGATGTGGGGGTCAGATGTGCCAATACCTGTGTGAATGCGTTTGCGCTTGGCAAACTTGAGCGATTCTGCTGCCACTTCAATGTCCTTTTCTACTGCACGAGTAAGTGCACATATCACCGGCCAGGTAATAGCTTTAGATATTTCGACAATGGAGTTGAAATCTCCGGGGCTTGATATTGGAAAACCTGCCTCAATTACATCTACACCCAACATTTCTAGTGCTTTGGCAACTTCAATTTTCTCAATTGTATTCAACTGGCATCCGGGAACCTGCTCTCCATCACGCAATGTAGTATCGAAAATGTAAACTCTTTCCATGCTGTTTTGCAAATATATGATCTAATAAAAAAAACCTCTCTCACACGGTGAGAAAGGTTTTATAATTTTGTCTGTTGAACTTAATTTTTTATATATTCCTATCTCACCTGCTGAGTCAATCCCAGAAGTATAATAATAGAAATAATAATATTGTTTGAATAATTGTTCATCTCTTTTGCTGATTTTGAATCACAAAGAAATAGTAAATAACTGTAACAACAAAGTTTTTTCATGTTTTTCTTTGAAAAACATTACATTTCAACACGACCATGTGCTTATTTAGCGCAAATTGAAAGTGGCAGAATAACCTTTTAAAACAAACAAACAGCAGTAAAATAATAACATTCAAATGTAATGCTGTAGTGATGTATAGCATCATCATCTTTGAGGAAAAAAGGCATAGGTTGAGAGATATGCGTCAGCAACAACATTTATAATGCATAAAAATAAATAATGATTTCTTTTTTGCTGCGAAATATTCACCCGTGGAATATTTATGCTGAAATTTTATATATTTCATATGGCAAGCAGATTCTTTATTACAGTTTAGTCTTATATAAAAAAAGACCATCTCAAAATTCTGAGACAGTCTTTCTTTTTGTGTAAACCATTAAATCTATCTGTTTGTATAAAACATTAAATCTATCTGGCTACTCTATTGCTTGCCTGAAGTGGCAACATCTCTGTTTATCTTTTTCACTAATCCTTGTAATACATTACCTGGACCTAATTCAATAAACTCTGTTGCACCATCTTCTATCATGTTCTCTACAGAGTGTGTCCATTTAACAGGAGATGTAAGCTGAGCAATTAAATTCTCTTTAATTACTGCGCTATCAGTTTCACCTATTGTAGATACGTTTTGATATACGGGGCAAATAGGTGTTTCAAACTTAGTTTCTTCTATTGCTTTAGCTAGTTCTTCTCTAGCAGGCTCCATAAAGGGTGAGTGAAAAGCTCCACTTACTGGTAATTTTACAACTCTTCTTGCACCATCACTCAATAGCTTTTCAGTAGCTTTTTCTATTCCACTTATAGAACCAGAAATAACAACTTGACCAGGGCTATTGTAGTTAGCTGGGATTACCGCATCGTCAATCAAATCGCAAGCGTTTGATACTGTTTCATCGGGTAAACCAAGCACTGCTGCCATGGTAGATGGTTTTAATTCGCAAGCTTTTTGCATTGCAAGAGCGCGTTTGTAAACAAGCTTCAATCCATCTTCAAATGAAATTGCCTTTGCAGCAACTAATGCAGAAAACTCACCAAGCG
>CAZBVD010000038.1:0-12654 GCA_964495235.1 uncultured Dysgonomonadaceae bacterium
AAATTATCCCATTCTACCTCTTCACTCTTCAACAATTTGCTTTTGAGCTCTTCGCACCCAGATTCTATCTGCTTTATTGCAACTTCATACGATATATTGTTTGTTTTCATGAGTGATTCTGCCAAGAGACCATCATTGTATGTGAGTTTATTGTTGAACAATAACTCAAAAGTTGGAGCATCTAATCCCCACAAACCATTTTTCTCTACATCAGTTGAGTTTACAACAAAGCCTCCTAAACCAGGTACTATGACACAATCGTGCGAGTGTAAAAGAAAATCGATATGTAATGCAATTTCATTCATAAAGCAAAGTTAAAAAATAGCATTCAAAAAAGAAACAAAATAGTAGTTTTTTTTGTAGAATTATTCCACAGCTCTAAAGTTACACATTATTTTGATATTTTCTTAGGATTCTTCTTAGCAAAATCTTTCCAATCTTTATATTTAGGGCCATTTGAAGCAACTCCCGATTGATAATAATGACACAAGGCTGCTGCTAAACCATCTGAGGCATCTAACTGATGCAGCATGTTTTCACTGGGTATCTTCAGTATTTTTTGTAGCATGTAAGCTACTTGCTCTTTTGAAGCACGCCCGCTGCCTGTTATCGACATTTTTATTTTGAGCGGAGCATATTCGCAAATTGGCACATCGCGCGAAATGGCTGCCGCCATAGCCACACCTTGTGCCCTACCGAGCTTGAGCATACTCTGAACGTTCTTTCCATAGAAAGGAGCCTCAATAGCCATTTCATCAGGCAAATACTCTTCTATCAGAGAAATAATACGTTCATAGATGCGTGCTAAGCGTAAATAATGGTCTTCATATTTATTGAGTTGCAACATCCCCATTGCTTCCATCTGAGGTTTATTATTAACCACCTTCAATATCCCGTAACCCATAACTTGCGTTCCGGGGTCAATACCCATAATGATACGTTCTTTTTGCATCTTAAAGTTCTATTTCTTCCAATAGGGTTGAGAAACCTGCAACTTTGTCTTGAAATTTTTTTATCAATTCTTCATTTAATTTTAAACCTTTAGTTTTATCCCAGTTATCTAAATCGTCAAGACAATTAAATGCAAATTGAACAGAATATGAAATTCCTCCTTCAACGTGTTGTGCGTGTATTCTACTGAGTTTAGCATTGACCAACTTATTGTCTGTAACCGCTTCAGCTATGTATATGCTTTTCATATAACCTATGAAATCGTTCTTTATTTCCTCATCTACATGAAAAGTAGTATTTATTGAAACCATAGTTTGGTGAGTATTTGTATATTTTTTAGAGTAATCTGATTGCAAATATAAACAAATTATATATCTTTGCCCTCAGAAAATTAGAAAAGGGGGATTAGCTCAGTTGGCTAGAGCGTTTGACTGGCAGTCAAAAGGCCATCGGTTCGACTCCGATATTCTCCACCAATAAATATCAAGCACTTTAGATAACAATATCTATGGTGCTTTTTTTATGTCTCATACCAATCAAATTCGTGATCTATAATACTCAAATCTACATAGATAGATAAGAGGCTTTTGGATGTTAGCATACTGTTTGCTATAAGAATGTCGACCTCTTCACGAGTTTCCCTTTGCGCCTTTAAGTCATTGCGAGAGCATTCCGTTGGGCGAAACCAACTCCGAACCGCGAGTCTCGAATTACAATTCTCTAAAAAACCGCGTTTTTTTTTAATATTAAACCAATACATCCACCCTTTAAACCAATACATCCACCCTCAACTCTGCGAAGTCTTGCTATATTTGTTTTAAACAAGTTAGCGCTCATTTAGAAAATGATATTAAGAAACTATTTTATTGACTCTACCAATATTAGTTTTTACAACAAACAGATTAACACAAATACAACTCACTTTAAAAAAAGGTGAAGATAAAATAAAACCTCAAGAACTTAATATTATATGAGTGAACTATAAACCAACACAAAATGATAAGAAAGTCTAGTACAGTTATTGCAATTTTACTTTTTGCATTTTACACCAATGCAACTGATTTGAGAAAACAGGTGGAAGCTTCATTAGAAAAAGGAGTCGCATTTTTTTACACCACAAACAGATATGGAGGTTATGTATATGATGTAACACCCGATTTATCGATGCGATGGGGCGAAGATCCAATAGATGAACACTCAATTGAAGTAGAACCACCAGGAACCCCTGCAGTGGGACAAGCTTTCATACGTGCTTATAAAGCAACTGGTAATAAACAAGCGTTAGCTTATGCCAAAGAAGCAGCATATGCATTGGTAAAGGGGCAAAACAAGTATGGAGGATGGGAACACACAATCAACTTTAAAGAGCTGAGTCATACACTGGTAAGTTTTGATGACAATCAAACCCAATCGGCTGTGAGCTTTCTTATGGCTATGGATCAAGCTATTGAAGATACGCTTATTGCTAATGCTACACAACGCGCACTACAAATGATGATTACTACTCAATTAAGCAATGGAGGTTGGCCTCATTACTATCCTCAACAGGGAAACTACCACGACTATGCAACTTTTAATGATGCGGGTATAAACGATTGCGTACGTGTAATGATTGAAGCATATCGTTTTTATAATAACGATGAAGCTATTGAGAAAAGTTTGCGTAAAGCTGCTCGCTTTATGATGATTTCGCAACTACCTCCACCACAATCAGGTTGGGCACAGCAGTACAACGAGTTTCTACAACCTGCATGGGCACGCAGCTTTGAACCAGCATCTGTATCTCCAAAAGTAACTGTTAGAAATATAGAGACACTAATAGATTTATATCTTGCATTGGGCGACAATAATATACTTGACCCTATACCCGATGCTATAAGATGGCTTCGCGAAATAAGGATGGAGAATGGCAAGTGGGCCCGTTTTGTGGAGTTGGGTACAAACAAAGCACTCTACTACGACCGCAACAGAATACGTGTAGATAAATTGGAGGATTTGCACATTGAACGAAGTGGTAAATATGCATACGAAGTGGATTTGAAAGAAGAGTTGGAAGATAGCAGTAATCGCTACGAAAAGGCAATGAAGTTAGGTAGCAAGGAACTGTGGGAAGAGGAAAACTCTCTGTTTACAAAAGAGCAAGCAACTGAGCGATTAAATGAAATTACTAGTGAAGTGAAAAGAATAATAAACAGTCAAGACTCTTCGGGTGCATGGATCACCAAAAACGACCGTTTTAGAAAAACCATGCCTAAAGGTGTGCGCTGGAATGGCCAATACTTGGTAATGGATAGAGTGAAGAGTGCTGTTTTCAATTATAATGTTGCCATACTATCTGAATATATTGAATTGAGCAATATGCTTGATAGTTTTGATTAATTAGGAAGCAAATTGAAATTAACTCAATTCATAATAACACTCTCTATCTAAAGAAAGAACACCAAAACAAAAATATTAAAAATTAGTCTTATGAAAAATCTAAACTATAGAATTATCTTATTTTTAATTCTTGCACTTCCGCTATCACTCTTGGCACAAGAGAAAATAGATAATGTAAATAAAAACGACAAAGTATTTACCATAGACAATTGTGTAAACACTTTTACGATGGACAAAACAATTCAAACCAAAGTTGGCTATCAATATTGGTTTGCCGACAAAGAATTTATCGATGGTAGAACTTTAAAAATGAGTGTAGTTGCACCTCATCAAGCAACACACGCTCCACATATACATGCTGAAGATGAATTCTTTTTTGTGTTGGAAGGTGAGGCAGAGTTCTACCTTGATGGCGAAGTAACTACTGCAGGCCCTTATACCAGTTTTTATTGTCCTGCAAATGTGGAACATGGAATTAGAAATGTTGGTGATAACGAGTTGAAATACTTAGTAATAAAAAAGTATATAAAATAACATTTATGCTTCTACAGTAAGAATAGCCCCTCAGCTTTTTTGAAGTAGAAGAAACTATGAAATAAATGAGATATCTTTAAAAAAACAATCAAACAGATTACATATAATGACTGCAAAAAAGAACACACTTACAAGACGAGACTTTTTAAAAACTACAGGAGCTACCCTGATAAGCTCAATGCTTATCTCTCCTACATTGGCTAATGTAATGTCGAATCTAACAACAAAGAAAAAGATTGCTTTAGTGGGTACTGGAATTAGAGGCATCACCTTTTGGGGTAAATTTTTGAATGATGAGTATAGTGATGTCATTCAATTTGTGGCCTTATGCGATATCAATCCAGGTAGGTTGGCTTATGGCAAGAAGTATATTGGAGTGGATTGTCCTACCTTCACCAACTTTGATGAGATGCTCAAGAAAACAGATATCGATCTTCTTATCGTTTGCACTGTTGACTCAACCCATGATGAATTTATTATTAAAGCACTCAACAAGAACATAGATGTAGTTACCGAAAAGCCAATGACTACCGATGAGAAGAAATGTCAAAATATTATTGATGCTCAACGCAAATCGAAAGGAAAACTAATAAATGCCTTCAATTATCGTTATGGTTTGTTGTTTACAAAACTCAAAGATTTAATTCAATCCAATGAGATTGGAGATCTAGTATCAATTGATTTGAACTGGTATCTAAACACCTATCATGGTGCTTCTTATTTCCGACGTTGGCACGGATTGCGCGATAAAGGAGGTACACTTTTGCTACACAAATCTGCACATCACTTCGATCTCCTAAATTGGTATATAGAGTCTGACCCTATAGAAGTGCACGCTTATGGCGAGCTAGAAAGATATGGTGCTAATAATCCGTTTAGAGGTGAAAACTGCAGGGTGTGTGAATATAAGGATAAGTGCCAATTCCATTGGGATATCACCAAGGACGAGAGAGCAATGAGACTCTATGTTGACAATGAAAAATACGATGGATACATTAGAGACAACTGTTTGTGGAGAAAAGAGATAGATATTTTTGACAAGATGTCGGTACAGATAAAATACGCCAACAATGTGCAAGTAAACTACTCTTTAACAACCTATTCGCCATTCGAAGGTTTCCGTTTTGCTTTTAATGGAAAAGATGGGCGCTTAGAAACACACGAAGGAATACCATGGCGCGACAATACACAAGAAGACCAAGCGAAGATTCATGAGAAAGAGATGGACCAATCATCGCATGCCAATACAGAATTGAAGTATCACGAAATTGTTTCTCAACGAGTTTTTGAAGATTTTAAACGAATAGAGTTCCCATTTGTTCGCAAAGGACATTGGGGAGGAGATAAACCTATGTTTGATGAAATATTCAGGGGAATAAAAGTAGATCCAAAATACAGACATGCTGCAGATGTCCGCGATGGTTCAATGGCGGTATTAGTAGGTATTGCTGCACGCATTAGTATTGATGAGAAAAGACCAGTTAAAATTTCTGAGTTAACAGATTTAGTTCCTCGTGTAAATAAGTGGGAAGAAGCAATGGTTAATTATTAATAGGTTGGTTATTGATCTATAGAAGGGACAAGTATCGACTTGTCCCTCTGAAAAAATAAAAACAATAGTGTAAAATAGCAAAACCCTCTAACATTAAAATCTGAAGCCAAATTGTCCATTATAAACCCTCTTTCTCTTAGCGTCTTTGCGAGAGATTTAACTGAATGCTAATTGCTGATTAAATAAATAAGATATGAATAGAAAAACCAAGTTTCTAATAATTGGAAGCGGGAACATTGCAAATACTTACGCCAAAGCAATAGCTAATATTGACTGTGCTGAGGTTGTTGGTCTGGTATCAACTAAATTGAACCACCTTGCCAATTACGCGCAGCTACCTTCGTTTTACACTTTAAAAGATGTCAACCTTGACTTCGATGCTGTTATAATTTGCACTCCCAATGGATTGCATCATGTTGGGGCAACAGAGGCGGCAGCGCTTGGCAAACATGTACTTTGCGAGAAACCAATTGGTATTTCGTTAAAGTCAATCAATAAAATGATTGACACTTGCAAAGCCAACAATGTAAAACTTGGCATTAGCTACCAACGTAGGTTTAGCTTCGATAATCCAATTGTAAAAAAGCTAATTGATGAAAACAAACTTGGCAAGATATTCTCGGTAGACCTATCCGTTAAAAACTACCGCGACGATAGCTACTACAACTCTGCACCCTATAGAGGCACATACGATATTGATGGTGGAGGTCCCTTCATTCAGCAAGCCTCTCATTATATCGATTTATATTATTGGTATTTTGGCAAGCCAAGTAAAGTAGTAAGCAAGATGGCAACATTTGTCCATGACATTGAAGTTGAAGACCATGGTGTAGCTATCTGTGCTCACACTTCGGGTATGATTGGTACAATTACAGCTTCAACAGCAACCAAACCAGGATTTCCTGCTAAAATGGAAATATACAGTACTAAGGGATATCTCATTATGGAGAATGATGTAATTACAAAGTGGGATATTGAAGGATTGGAAAAGCCTACCTCGCAAAGCGCTACTGCCAACACCCATACAGGCGCTGCAACAGCATTGGTAGATGATACTACAAATCATGAGATAATAATTAATGATTTTATTGACGCTATTAAAAATGATAGAGATCCTTTAATAACTGGAGAGTCAGCAAGAAGTACTACCGAAATAATTCTAGATTTATACAATAATCAGTTCTAATAGTAAGCATATGGGCACCAACTTGAAAGATAAGTTTATATTGCCAAAGCCATCATAGTAAATAAAAACATTGTTAATCAATTAAAGCAGCCCAATTCTTGTAAGAATAAACGCTAACTCTGCTTGAGAATAGCCACCTTCAATTTGGGCTATTAATACTTTTTTGTAACCATATTTATCGATGGTATAAATCTTACCACCCTCAACCATAGCAATAGAGGTTTTATTATAACCATACTTATCGGTTCTATAAATTTTACCACCCTCTATAATTGCAATAGCTTGTTTATTGTATCCATATTTATCTACTGTGTAGATATTGCCACCCTCAACTATCATAAACAATCTTTTATTGTAGCCGTATTTGTCAACTCTATAAATATTACAACCTTCAATTTGGGCAATTGACACTTTATTGTAACCATACCTATCAATGTTATATACTTTATCACCCTCAATCATCATAAAGGCTGTTTTGTTGTAGCCATATTTATCGATAGTAGATACTGTTGATTGTGCACCAGCAAGGCCACAAGTTAACAAGAGTGTAGCTATTAAAAGATTTTTTCTCATATAGAATGGCGTTTTAACCCATATTATTCATCTCACTTTTATTAAGGCATATCAGCATCTAAAGATCAAAGGTTTACGGGTACAATATTGTTTTATTACAAACAGCCATTTTGGGGTAATGTTCGCTTTTATCTTTATGCATCTGCTTCGTTGCAAATCCCTTAAAATAGTGACCTATATCTGCGGAGTTCGACGCCTTGCATCTACGCAAAGCTAAAAACGTAATCAATATGGGTTATTTCATATTTTGGGTGTACAATAGAACTCGGAGAAGAATCTGTTTAAAAAAATAATGATATCGTAAGAAAATAATCCTTTGAAGACACTCCAAAGGATTATTTATACTATTCTACTTCTAAGTTATCCTATTTTGAATAATCAGCTTTCACATTTTCATTATTCAACAGATAGTCTATACTCATTTTGATGCTCACAAGAGGATCAAAATTATACTTCTCTACTTCTACAATCATGTACTTAGCACCCGAACTGTCTGTATTCTGAAACAGGGTATCAAAATCCATTACACTATCCTGACCACCCAGCTCTTTCTCATCTTTTATATGAAGTAGTTTAAAGCGGTTTGGATATTTGTTGAAATACTCAACTGGAGAAAACCCACCTTGTGTAGTCCAATAAACATCCATCTGAAAAAACACTTTGTCAGGATCAGTATTCTCAAGCATGAAGTCGTACATCAATTCTCCTTCTATCTCTTTGTACTCAAACTTATGATTGTGATAACCAAAGCTCAAACCGGCAGCATTACACTTTTCGCCAATTTTATTATAATAGTCACAATATTTTTTCAAGTCTTTTAGTGTTGTAGGAGTAGGCATCCATGGAGCTACAATATATTTCATGCCTGCCCTTTTGTGGGAATCAATTGCTACATCCCACCAAGTCCATACTTCATCCCAATTGGTTTCTTCAATATTAGTTCCCAACTGTTTGGTAGTGTGAGAAGATAGCACCTCCATACCAACTCCTTCGATGGTGTTCTTGAAATCTTCGGGCGACATGCCATAAAACAAGCCATCTTTGTAATTAGCAGCTTCAACACCAGCATAGCCAGCTTGAGCTACTTTGGCAATAGTGCCACTAAAATCAGCTTCTATAGCTTCTCTCAAGGAGTAGAGTTGAATGTAGATGTTCTTGTCAGATTCAGCAGGTGTAGCTTCACCTTTCTCTTTGGGTTGTGTGTAGCTTAACACCGCCAATGCAGCACCTAATAGTAATGTAATAAGATATAATTTTCGCATAAATAATTAATCTAATACTTTTACTTTAATATTTCTAAACCAAACATCATCACCATGATCTTGTAGGCCAATATAACCTTCTTGGTTTTGGCCTCCAGCATTGATAAAGTTTTCCCAACCTTTAAATTTGCTTGCTTCTACCATTGTTTTCCAATCATCTGTCCACAAATGATATTCTAAAACATTCTCACCATTTTGTGAGTGTACAACAGTTCCGTTGTAAACTAATATACTTCCAGTATTCCACTCTTCAAAAGGATTTGAATTTTGTGGTGTAGCTGGAATTAAGTCGTAAAGAGATGCAGACTGGCGGTTTCCGTCTTTTCCTAATTTAGCATCAGGATGATTGGCGTTATCCAAAATTTGATATTCTGGCGAAGACTTCCAAATAGGGTCGCCCTCAATTTCTTGAGCAAGATAAAAGACACCACTATTGGCACCTTTAGCAACTTTCCATTCAAACGTAAGCTCAAAGTTTTTAAATTTCTGGTCAAAAATAATATCGCCACCATCTTTTGCACCAGCTTCACCTCGGCCCGATGCATTAATTTTTATTGCACCATCGTCTATTGTCCATGCTGTGGGCATATCTTTACGACCATATCCGCGCCATCCATTAAAAGTCTTACCATCAAACAAGATAATCCACTCGTCATTTGTCATTTCCGTTTCATTTTTATCTGTAATATCTTCTGCTTGCTTTTTGTTGGTGCAAGAAGAAAAAACAACAGCCATAATTACAAGACTAAAAGTCAAAAATATTTTCTTCATAACTAACTGTTTTTTTTGTGTGTATTTATGTAACTTGAAGTAATGCCCCTTGAAACTCACCTCAAATTGTTGTTATATTCATTTTATGGCATAGAAGGAAGCTTCCAGCCATTATTATAAGTGTGTTTAATCATTTCTTGAGCCATTGCTCTTGCATTTACTGGGTCGGTCATCTTTTTATTAAAAGTAGGGTGACCATCTTCTATTTTAAAACCATCTTCTATTATAGTTTTAATCATAGCATCTTCTGGAATATTGGTGAACTCCATATTTGGTCCATCCCACTCAAGTATTTGTTGCAAGTTTTGCAATCTTACTCCAAGAACTCCCAATACAACCATTTCGTTAAAAGGACCTGCTTCTGAGAATGGAGATGCAGTTTCTATTCTATTTCCTGGACTCTCTTTACAAGCACGTACCCAATCCATTTCGTGCGACAAAATTACTTCGCGTTGTGTTTTTGGTGCATTTGGCTCGCGCCCTGAAACCAACCATGGGTCTTTTCCGTAAGTTCCACAAATAAGAATATCTTTTGTTCCGTAAAAAATCACACCTCCACCACTATTGTTTAAGTTTACTCCATTGGGCACACCCTCTGGCCTTACTGGTTGCAAACCTCCGTCATACCACGATACTTCAACTTCAGGCATTGCAACCTTTTTCAAATTATCGCGTGCAGGGAATGTGTATTTTACAAACTCTGCATTGGGGGCACAATCTGTTAACAACATAGTTGATGTTGCCTGAATTTTAGATGGATATCCCAAGTTTAATCCTTTAAATACCGGATGAAGAATATGACAAGCCATATCGCCCAAAGCTCCTGTACCAAAGTCCCACCATCCACGCCAATTCCATGGAGTATAAATATGGTTGAACGGACGTTTTGGAGCAGGTCCAATAAACAAATCCCAGTCCATTGTGTTTGGCACTCTATCAACTTTAGTTGGACGTGGAAGACCTTGTGGCCAAATAGGTCTGTCGGTAAAAGCTTCTACTTTTGTAACTTCACCTATTTCACCATTCCTAATCCAATCAACAACTTGACGCACTCCTTTGCCAGAAGCACCCTGATTACCCATCTGAGTGGCAACTTTATGTTTCTCGGCCAATTTTGTTAATAAGCGTGACTCGTAAACTGTGTGTGTCAGTGGTTTTTCAACATATACATGTTTGCCCATTGTAATTGCATCGGCAGTAATTACAGCATGCGTATGATCTGATGTAGCAACCATAACTGCATCAATAGATTTACCAATTTCATCATACATCTTGCGGTAATCATAATATTTCTTAGCTTTGGGAAAATAGTCGAAAACAGGTTTACTGTATTTCCAATCTACGTCGGCTAATCCAACAATATTTTGACTTTCCATTCCTTTAAGAACACCAAAGCCCCTACCCCCAACACCCACTCCAGCAATATTTAATTTATCGCTTGGTGCAGTGTGCCCAAAAGTTTTACCAAGCACACTTGATGGCACTACAGTTAAACCAACTGCAGCAGTTGCTCCAGACTGTAAAAATCTTCTTCTCGAAATCTTTTTAGACATAAGCTTATATTATTAATAGTTTAAAAGCACTCGATTTTAAACATAAGGCATTCCAAATTTATACAAAAATTATGTATAATCAAACTATTTTTTGTTTTAAGTTCGATTATTTAGAGGTTTCATTTTTAGTGAGTTGTAAATAGCTGCGAAATTATCACGTTTTCATTTAGCCTATTGAATGCTTAAAATCAAGAATTATATCAGGAAACTATACTGTAGTCTGAAAAAAGATATTAGAATAGTACTTAAACATAAAAAACTACTCCCACTTATATCCAGTTCATTGTAATTAGTATGAGATCTGACATCTATAAATCAAAGTTATATATACTTCTAAACTCACTTTAATTATACCTCTTATTTATAATTCACCGGTTTTGAAAAAATAGCGAATTACATCAACGGTGCTTTTCATCTTGCATCTACGCAAAGCTAAAAACGTGAAGAATGCATATTTATCCAAACTTGAAGAAGAAAAGTGCCAATAAGAAAAAACAACACAATTTTAATAGGCTTCTTCCTAAAGAATGTAGTACATTTATTGTTTAATTAAAAAAGCCAG
The DNA here is from genome assembly GCA_964495235.1 of uncultured Dysgonomonadaceae bacterium. Taxonomy (GTDB): domain Bacteria; phylum Bacteroidota; class Bacteroidia; order Bacteroidales; family Dysgonomonadaceae; genus UBA2632. The sequence continues at coordinate 11,324 of CAZBVD010000038.1, forward strand.
CGTTATTCTATACCAAAGTACAGTTTGTTGATAGGTAAACTTTAGCAAAACAAAGGTTGTTTAATAACACTCCAAAACAGTTCAAGTACTTAGTCTCATTTAATTATCAGTAATATCTGTATTTTAGGCTATATAATATGCCCCCTTATATGTATATCAAGAGACTTTCCATATTTTATGCTTAAAACAATCCAAACAAACATTACACAACAAACACAACAACAAGAATATAACAAGAGTGAACAAAGACTCAACAGTCATTGTTTTAAATCTATAAACTCACACCCATTAAATATATTCACTCAACAGAAAATGCAATTATGACAACAACTGACAAGCAAGCACGTATATTAAACGATCTTATTCTTATAAACAACGACAGAGTAGTTGGTTACGAAAAAGCAGTGGAAGAGCTAAAAAAAGAAGATGCCGATTTGAAGATTCTTTTTCAAGAAAAGATAAACCAAAGTAAGAAAAATATAACTGAACTCACACCTAAAATAATTGAAACCGGACACCAAGTAGAAAAAGGCACTACCAATGCAGGTAAAATATACCGTATATGGATGGATGTTAAAGCCTTTTTTGGTGGATTTGATAGAAAAGTAGTCCTCGACAATTGTGTAAACGGAGAAGATGCAGCATTGATTGCGTACAATGATGCCCTCACATCTGAGGGGTTATCTACCGATGTTCGCTCATTATTAACAGAGCACCATGCAGTATTGAAGATATCTTACAATAGAGTTAAAGCTTTAAAAAAAGCTGAGAAATAACAGTTTAGTTTTTATACTACTCACATAAACAGAGCATGAGGGCGAATTGAAAAGGGCAACCGCAAGGGATTGCCCCTACCCAATGCAACTATTGTATACTCTACACATTATCTTATAGCAGCACGACGTAGGGGCGAGGCTTGCCCCCGCCCACTATACTTCACACCCCTATAAAAACAACAAAGGACGTAAATAATACGTCCTTCATTCTATATAATATTAAGATTACACAACATTGGTATAATCCCTTAGTTCCTAACTCTCAACTCAATTCTTAACTCCCCCCTCCATATACTTAAAGCGTCTGATGCTTCTCTTTGGAGTTTTCTCAAATTCTTCTTCCTGAATACGAAACGATCTAATTTGACTATAAGTAGCCAAATTTTTATTTACCTCTTTTATTTTACCTGCGAAGTATTTTTGGTAATCTTCTGGTTTAATATGTTTTGCTTTCATTGCATCTTCATCCGGATAGATAAGGGCAACTACCTTGCCATCTTCTTCTATTGCCAATGACTCTTGCACACAAGGCAAGTTGTTTAACTTCTCCTCAAT
>CAZBVD010000039.1:0-12390 GCA_964495235.1 uncultured Dysgonomonadaceae bacterium
TTGGCAAAGCCATCAAACACTTTGGCAATATTGGCGTGACTGAGTTCTTGATGGAGACACAATCATTAAAACTAGGTGAAGAGTTACTCATTACTGGTCCTACAACTGGTGCAATATTCTTGACCGCTGATGAGATTAGGGTAGACAATAAAATTGTTGAAGAAACAGTGAAGGGAGAGAGCTTCTCTATAAAAACTCCTGAAAAGATTCGCCCTAATGACCAACTCTACAAAATGGTGACAGCTGTACGACGAGGAACTGCTCACGAGAGATAATAAGATATATTCAAATGAGATAGCTAATATATTGAATTCTGTGCACCCTCGCCCTGAAAGGGCAGCCTATTCTAGCCCAAGGCAACGCCTTGGGTATATGAACACTAGTCAGTCTTGCGCCCTGAAAGGGCAACATAATTACTCACATATCTAAACCTATATACACCAAATATCGTATCTTTGAATATGGCACAATCACTATCCAAATTGTATGTTCACATCATCTTCCATGTTAAATCCACATTTCAACAAATAAGGAAAGACGAACAAAACGAATTATACTCATATATTTGTAACATTATAAAACAAAATGATTCGATACCAATTATAATTAACGGTGTGGGAGATCACGTGCATATTTTATGCATCATGTCAAAAAATATAGCCTTGGCAAAACTTGTTGAAGAAATTAAGAAGAATAGTAGCCGTTGGATTAAAACCAAAAACAGGTATTATCAGAATTTTGGATGGCAAGGTGGGTACACTGGCTTCTCAGTGAGTCAATCTGTACATGATCACACAAAAAGATATATCGAAAATCAAGAAAAACATCATCAAATAAGAACCTACAGAGAAGAGGTGAAGTTGTTTTTAGATGAGTACGGTATAGATTACAATGAGGATTATTTATGGAGCGATTAAAAGAAATGCACAATTGCACTCTATGTCGCCCCTGTAGGGCTCTAGTAGCATGTTGCAACATAACCCTAGGCGATGCCCAGGGCTGAAATATGCCAGCCTTGCAGGCTTCGGCTCCTTAAAGATCATAGGAAATGTAGGTTTGAAAACGGTAACAAATGACTAACTATAAATAACAATGAAGCATCACAATCTCTTCGAGATTGGTGAGAAGTAAAAGAAAAAAGTCAGAGCTTTTTCTGATATATTAATCAATAAGTTTTATAAATGAACAAAAAAGCAAAAGTAAACAGAACCAGAGCCTATCGTTTCAAACGATTTGCCAACAAATCTTTCAGCGCTTTTAGCAGTCTTAGCAAAGTAGTAACCATCGGAGTTCTTACAGGTAGCGCCCTCACAAGTGCACATGCAACATCTGTAAAGCCCAACGAAGCTATTCGCATAGAGCTAAAAAGTGACACAATTGCAGAGCAAGATTTGGAAGAACTGGTGGTGACGGCATCGAAGGCAGAATTGCCCTTGAGCCAAGCATCAAAGATTGTGACGCTGATCACAAGAACCGAAATTGAGCGAAGTCCGGCGCAAAGCGTACAAGACCTTCTTCAAAATGTAGCAGGCATCGATGTGATGCAACGCGGACCCCACGGAGTGCAATCCGATATCTCGATGAGAGGTGGTTCGTTCGATCAAGTAGCCATTCTCTTAAATGGCATTAACCTTACCAATCCACAAACGGGACACTATAGTTTCGACATCCCTATTAATCTTTCAGATATTGAGCGCATAGAAATTGTGCAAGGCCCTGCCTCGCTCGTGTATGGCGCAAGTGCTTTTGCTGGAGGCATCAATATCATTACCCGAAAGGACAAAGAATCTAACACATATATTAATTTGCAAGGAGGAATGCACAATCTGATGAGTGCAGAAGCTCGTGGAGCGTACAAAGCCCCCTCATCCTTGCATCAACTATCGGCAGGATACAGCAGTTCGGATGGATATATGGACAACAGCGACTACAAAATGCTGAACTTGTTGTGGCAAAGCAGATTTAAAAAAGACCGAAATACAGTGGACCTGCAAGTTGGTTTCAACAGCAAAGAGTATGGCGCAAATACTTTCTACTCACCCTCCTACCCCAATCAATTTGACGATACGGAATCGATGTTTGTCTCTATAAAAGGGGAAACCAACGGCAAACTCAAATTCATTCCTCAACTCTATTGGAACAGACATTATGATACTTTTCAATTGATTCGAGAAGGAACGCTTAATGTCCCCAGTTGGTACACTAATCACAATTATCACCGCACAGATGTGTTTGGAACAAATCTTACTTTTCAGTATGCATCCAAGTTGGGCATCACCAGTTTTGGTGGCGAGTTTCGCAACGAGGGCATTGTGAGCAATGTGTTGGGAAAACCTTTGGACGAACCCTTCGATGAGTACACAATGAGCGACAACCGCACAGCTATCAACTACTTTGCGGAGCAAAACTTCTTGTTCGATAAAGTTACACTATCGGTTGGCGTACTGCTGAATCACAACACTGCCAACACCAACCAATTCGACCTCTATCCAGCCATTAACACATCGTTTCGTGTGCACGACAATGTGAGCCTATATGCATCGTGGAACAAAGCCACGCGAATGCCCACATTTACAGACCTCTATTATACCACCGCAACCCACATAGGCAACAGCAACTTGAAGTCGGAGCAATCTGAAGCCTTGGAGACTGGCTTGAAACTATCAAGTCGCACAATAACCGGAAATATCACTGTGTTTTCTATGAAGGGTAGAAACTTAATAGATTGGGTGAAACCCAGTGAAGAGGCCCTTTGGGAAAGTCGCAACCATTCCAAAATAGACAAATGGGGCGTGGAGACAAACCTTCAGTTCAACCTGAAAGAGTTATTGGGAAACCATTTACCATTGCACAGTTTGTCTGTTGGCTATTTATATTTGGACCAAAACCTGGTGGAAGATGATCTGATTTCGAACTACACCCTCAATCATTTGCGCCATAAATTAACGGCAAGTCTACAACACGATATTATGCGTAATCTATCAATGTCGTGGAACTTCCGTTGGCAAGAAAGAACAGGATCGTATCTGAAATATGTGGACCTGAAGCCAGGTGAAATTACCGATTACAAGCCCTTTAGCTTATTAGATATAAAATTGAACTATCAGTTAAACAACATCAACCTCTATGCCAATATCAACAATGTGTTCAACACCGAATATCTAGACTTGGGCAACTTGCCTCAACCAGGTATTTGGATGATGGTTGGGGTGAATTACACAATTTACTGAAGCAGTAACAACACATATAAGTCATTCATTTAATGACTCATGCAAATGTTATCAACAATTGAGAAATCTTTTGTTGATAACTTTGTTCATTATAATCCCTTGGATTTACTAGTTCTAAAGCAAAACTATTAATTGCCTAAAATTAATCTATCTGCCAATATCAATAATGCATTCAACAGTGAATATCAAAACTTAGGTAATTTACCATCAAAGATATTTGGATTACGAAGGGGTAAGTTATACAATTTACAGAAGTAAACCCACCACATATAAGTCACTTATTTAATGACTCATGCAAATGTTATCAACAACTGAAAGTTCTTTTGTTGATAACTTTACTTCTTATAATTCTTTGGGTTTAGTGCAAGATTAATCCATCTGCGAAAGTGAACAATGCGCTAAACGGTGAATATTTGAATTTATCCAGCTAACCTTAACCAATCATTTGGATAATAATAGGAGTGAATTATATGTTTATCTATTAAAAAAGAAGGCATTTTAACAAAGATTTCAGATTTCAAATTTAAAGTATAAAGTTCTTTGTCTATGCCAACTATTCCCCACTATTTAGTTTGCAATTAGAGTTATTAATGTTATTTTTGATAAGTGGGTAAGTATAAACAAATCTAGACATTCAAAAATACGCTCCAATGGAAAAACAGTATAGTATGAAGAAGTATTTTATTTTATTTACAGTTGCGCTATTCATAGGTTTTATAAGTTGTTCTAAAGATAATGATGTTCCAACTGACAATCCTATTGAGAAACCTGACAATGGAGATGCAAACACAAATCCAGAAGAGGTTGAGAATCCCGATCGATCAAAAACGCCATCCTTTCCAGGAGCAGAAGGTGGCGGTATGTACACACTTGGTGGCGCTGGTGGTAAAGTATACAAAGTTACATCGCTTGAAGATGGATATGGTAAAAAAGGAACTTTGCGCTATGCAGTAGAACAGCGTGAACCAAGAACCATCGTTTTTGAAGTTAGCGGAAATATAAAACTTATTACTAAACTAAATATAAACTATGGCGATATTACAATTGCTGGTCAAACAGCACCAGGTGAAGGAATTACTATTACAAACCATCCTGTAACAGTAAATGCAGACAATGTAATAATCCGTTTTATCCGTTTTCGAATGGGCGATGAAAAAGCATTAGAAGATGATGCTATTGGAGGAAGATTTAAAAAGAACATTATTATAGACCACTGCTCTATGAGTTGGGGAACTGATGAGTGCGCCTCATTTTATGCTAATGACAACTTTACTATGCAATGGTCATTGATTGCCGAAAGCTTAAACAGATCAGTACATCAAAAAGGAGATCATGGGTATGGAGGCTTATGGGGAGGATACAATGCCTCGTTCCACAACAATCTTGTGGCACATCACAAAAGCAGAAACCCAAGATTTTATGGTGTTAGAGATGAGGTTACTCGCGAACGTGCAGAAATGATTAATAATGTAATATATAATTGGGGCGATAACTCCTCTTATGGAGGCGAAGAAGGTGAGTATAATATTATAAACAACTATTATAAAGCAGGCCCTGGGACTAAATATCATAAAAACAGAATCTTTGAACCATACAAAAAAGACAGTTATGGTACATTTTTCATTGAGGGTAATTATGTTGACGGATATCCCTCAATAACTTCTAACAATTGGCTTGGCGTATCTCTTAAGAGTGGAGGCGATATAAACAGCATAAAGGCAGAAAAACCTTTTGACATCTATCCAGTTGAGATAAAACCTGCAGAAGAGGCATACAAGAATGTCCTTAAACATGTTGGTGTAAGTACACATAGAGATGCTATCGACAGTCGCATTATTGAAGAGGTGAGAACAGGAACTGCTACTTACGGAGGAGTATGGGGTGAAAAAACGGGAATAATTGACTCTCAAACCGATGTGGGTGGATGGCCTGAAATTAAATCAGATGATGCACCTATAGACACAGATGGTGATGGTATGCCCGACACATGGGAAACGAAAAAAGGTTTAAACCCAAATGATGCTTCTGATGGAAATAAGTATAGTTTAAGCAAGGAATATACTAACCTTGAAGTTTATTTAAATCAATTGGTTAGCGATAAGATAGGGTTTGGCAAATAACAGAACAGCAATAAAACAAACTACTATAGTCATACTATTATCTTATTAAATAGAGGTGTTTGTTGCAAATTTGTCTACACTTGTTTAACCCGTATTACTCATTTTTTGAGTTATAAGTTAAAACGGAGGTATAGAGTTGCGATAATCAAGGCATAAAAGTCAAATCTGATGTGTAGGATTGAACAAACAAGGCATAAATGTCAAATCTGATGTGTGAGGATTGAACAAACAAGAAGTAAAAGTCAAATCTGACCGTGTAGGATTGGACAAACAAGACATAAAAGTCAAATCCACATCGAAAGATTGGAAGAATATGTGATGAAATTCAAATCCATCGTGGTGGTTTTGTACGAATTCTCACCTGTTTGAAACATTTTTGCAGCTAACAATTAGTTCACGCCAATTTTCAATGGATTGTTGAGCTTATGCAACATTCTTTGAATGGCAGCTTTAAACTCAGTTATATCTATGACACTCTCACTGCTCAACTCCCAGGTGGGCATGATATAATAATCGACATAATTATCAATCGGATTTAATATAACTACGTGACTTAGCTCATCTTCAGTTATTTCGCGCAACTGTTTTGTGCGAAAGAAAACTACCAAACCCATCATATCATCGTTTAGGCTTTGTTTGCCAAATGTTGCAATAAACGACCACTCCCCATCTCTATTTTCACCAACAATCAACTCGGCTTTGCTATCTTTTATTATACCAGTTGCAAAATTATCAATGTTTTTATCGGCAAGTAGTTCAATGTGCGAAGCACTATTTCCTGCATCAATAGATATAAGCGAAGTTAGATTCACTTTTTTGTTTTCTATCTGCCAACCATAATACTTTGTGAGCACTTGTGAGCGAATCTTTCCATCAGCTTCAATACTACTTGAAACACTATCTCGTTTTTCTACCCTAACAGCTTTTTCACCATCCCAAGTTGCTATTGAACCAAGACCTAGCGATTTCCCCACTTTCAATATATCCATTCCCCAATCAGCAATAGCATGATAATTGTCATATCCATCAACACCTACTGCAGGCAAAACAATTCCTTCTGTCTGTTTACCAAAAACATCAATTCCATTGCGCCAATCTAAGTAAAACCTGTAAGCCATCTTATCACTTTCCCATCCAGGGCCTTCGTATTTAATATAATAAGCATGATCCATAAATGAGCTATCTACTGATAGTTGATTAGGTTTCACCCATGAATAACCACCCTCATATCTATTACCAACAAACTCACCACCTATTTTATGTGAAAGCTCAGCGTATGTTCGTTTAGGATAATTTGAAGCTATACCCTTTTTAATTGTGTAAATAGTCTTTGAATTGGCTTTAATGGTTGAAACTGAGAAAACAGCTTTTTGATTGCCATGAATATCGTATACTAATTCAATTGGCACTGTTTCATCTTGAGTTTTTACAATGTAATTGCCAAAAGGTAGTTTTAACTCTTCGGGTGATAACTCAATTGTATAATCGTTAATTACTTCGTGCGAGTTATTATTTACTACAATCTCTTGTGCTTGTGCAGAAAGAGGAAAAAGAAATAAAATAAATAAAAACTTGATTGACTTCATATTAATAATTACTTTTTATTTAAGTGCTTTTATATATGCACTCGGTGTTAAATTATATTTTTCTTTAAAGCATTTACTGAAATACTTGCTGTCCGTAAAACCAACCATAAACGATACTTCCTTCACGTTGTACTTTCCGGTTCTCAAAAGATTTGCAGCTTGCTGTAAAGTAACATCTCGTTTATATTCAATTGGAGACATGCCTGTAAGGCTTTTTAGTTTTTTAAAAAAGACAGTTCTACTCATAGCCATCTCTTGAGAAAGATCCTCGATTACAAAATCAATGTTCTGCTCAATATTATTGACTATTATATCAGTTAACGACATCATAAACTTATCATCTTCGGGATTGATGTAAACACTTTCACTCTTTACTGCATTGTTATCAGAATCATTTGCTACCCGAAAGTTTTGTTTATAATACTCCTGTACTTTTTGTCTTCTTTCTATTAGATTACTTATACGTGCTCTCAAAAATGATACACTGAAAGGTTTAGTTATATACTCGTCTGCTCCAAATTCAGCTCCCTTCATTTTATCATCTTGAGTAGATTTTGCTGTCAGTAATAAAAATAGAATATGACTCGTATTTCTGTTTTGTCTAACAGCATGGAGAAACTCCATCCCATCCATAACAGGCATCATTATATCACTAATTATAAAATCAGGAATATGATCTAATGTCATTCTGAGCCCTGCTTCTCCATTTTCTGCTTCTAATATATTATATTCTGTCTCTAAAGTAGTACAAATAAACTCCCTTAAATCGTCATCATCTTCTACTACTAAGATAGTAGGTTTACTATCCACTTCTTTTGCTTCTTCTTCACATAAAGTATCACCAGAGACTTCTCCTGTTTTAGTTAGTTTTTTTTCTGCTGACAAATCTTTAGATTTAATAACCACAGATTTATCAAAATGATCAATACCTTTAGTAAAGATAAGAGTGAATACAGTTCCTTTTCCAGGCTCACTTTTCACAAAAATCTTAGCATTATGTTTATCAACAATTTCTTTCACAATAGACAAGCCTATTCCTGTACTCGGTTTACTATCATCTTCATTAAAAGATTCAAATCTCTTGAAAAGTCTACTTTGTTTATCTTTTGATATTCCTATACCTGTATCTTCTACCTTAATGCCAATGAAGTTACCACTTGAAAAAACACTTACTTTTACCATCTTATGCGAAGGTGTATATTTAAAGGAGTTTGAAAGAAGGTTTATTAATATCCTCTCCATACCATCCTCGTCTAACCAAAGAACTTGATTACCAGCTCTATTTTCCACAATAAATTCTATGTTTTGCTTTTCTGCTTTTCCAGCAAAGTCATTACATATTTCTTCTACAAACTTCCCAATTTCTATCTTGCTTACTTCTAAACGCTTTTGTTCTATTTTTCTAAAATCAAGAATCTGATTTACCATGGTAAGCAACCTTTTTGTATTTTTTGAAACTAAAGACAGTTGTTTTTTTATTAACTCAGGTGTTTCTTCATTTTCTAAAATGCTTTCTATTGGAGATACTATCATAGTGAGCGGTGTACGAATCTCATGAGATATATCAGTAAAGAACCTAGTTTTCAACTCAGATTCTCTATGCTCTACTTCAATTTCGTTGCGTATTCGATAATAGTTTATGAAAAACTGCAAAGAGAAATAAAGAATAATTACAAAAAGAATAAAGTAAAACATATAGGCCCACCAAGTCTTCCATAATGGTGGCAATATCTCGATATTTAAACTACGCTCATTGGACATCCAAACACCATCACTGTTTGTTGACTTAACTTTAAAAACATAGACTCCTCTCGATAAATTTGTGTAGTTGGCAACTCTTTCTTTTGAAGCATAAACCCAATCTTTATCAAAACCTTCTAGCTTATAAGTATAACGAATATTACTAGGCTCTTTATAATCTAATGCTGCATATTTTACACTTAAAAAATTTTGATTATGCTTCAACTTTAATTTACGAGTGTCATCAATGTTATTCTCCAACACCCCTTTTTCGCCAACTATTATATCTTTATTAAACAGTCTCAATTGAACCAAAGCCAGATATGGATTATATGTATTTATTTTTATATCGTAGGTGTTAAAATAAACCACACCCTTTGAATAACCAAACAACATTTTACCATCATAGGTTTTGCATCGTGAGTTTTCCGAAAAACTTTGCTGTTTAATAAGTCGGTTAATTTCGCTGAAATTTTCAAACGTTTCACTTTTAGTATTGAATTTTGAAAGACTACCCTCAGTACAAACCCAAATATTACCCTGATTATCGTCCTGCAAAGAAATTGTCACATTTGACAACATGCCATTTTTGGTAGTGAAGGATTTAAATTTAACCGGAAATCCTCTTTCATCATTTTCAACTACCTTACTTATACCACCTCCAAAAACAGCAAGAAAAGTTTCACCGTCTTGAGTAGTGCAAATATCAAATATATCATTTGCATTAAGACTATTTTCATCGGTGGTGCTTATACATGAATGATATTCAATATCTTCAAAAGACTCAAAATCTGGAGCAAAAACAATTAACCCTAAAGTAGATCCTACAAAAATGTTTCCAGCTTTGTCTGAAGATATAATTCGTACTCTTGATGCAGTATTTAATGGGTACTTTTTCAAAAGATTGCGGTGATTGATAAACTTTGTTGTTTCATTCTCTTCTTGCAATAGATTAATACCTCCTCCATAAGTTCCAATCCATATTCTATTATAAATATCTTCAAAAATTGAGTATATATCATTGTTACTCAAACTGTAATTGTCTGATGGGTTATTTTTAAAATTTTTAATTTTAAATGATATGCCTTCTTTATTAGGTGTAAGTTTATAAACTCCTTCTCCTTTTGTACCTATCCATATATTATGTTGCGAATCTTGAGTTATACAATATGCAACACCATTTAAAGATTTACCACTTCCAATTGTGCCATTTTCGGTAAGATATCCTATTTTTTGAAGATTTTTATCATATAGATATACTTTCCCTTCTTTTGTACCAACCCATATATTGTGATTATTATCTTGAAAAATTGGACGAACATCATTATTTACAGTAGAATGGATGTTAAGATCAGGCAATATAGTTTTGAAGTTTTCATCGAAAAAAACCACTTTTTCTAAACCATGAGAGCGTGTGCCCAACCATAGGTTTCCTTGCTTGTCTGAAAAAGCAGAGTGTAGCATATTTGAAAACATCCAATTTGAAGCAAATGGTTTATTATAAAATGGTATCAACTTATCAGACAATGGATCATACAAAGAAAATCCCCCACCTACTGGATGAACCCATAGTCTTTTTTCTTTATCTTCAAAAATAATAAAGTTAGGAGGGAAGACACTAGAAACACTGCTCTCTATCTCAGGGGTATATGTTATTAACTCTTTAGTATATATATTAAACTTTGAGACACCTCTCAAATCGGTCTCAAACCAGATATTTTTTGATTTGTCAATGTAAGCACTTAAAAGAGTATTTGTTTTAAGCCCATTCAAATTACTAGAATTAAAGTTCTCAAATGACGAGTCGCTTGTATTAAAGATGAAAAAACCATCACTTTCAGTAACAACTAAAATATTATCATTAGATATATATTGAATAGAGGTTATTTTTGATTCGCATTGCAAGTCGACAGATTTGAACTGCTCATTTATCATGTTATACTTCCAAATAGTTCCACTATTTGACCCAAAAAAAAGCTCATCTGATCTTTCTAAAACACAATAAAACAAGTGATTTATATTATTTCTCAAATTATCAAGCGTATTTTTTCCTAGCTGTTTAGAACTATGAAAACTTACACCTTTATTAGTAAGAATCCAAGTATTTAAATCTCTATCTTCATGTACATGAAAAACACTATCTCCTTTAATATTTGAATGTTTAGAAGAAAACACTTTAAGGTTAAATGTAGAATCCACTACACAAACACAACCATTATTATCTGATAACAACCATACTTTACCACTATTTACAGTAATAATCTGAGAAGTAGTAAACAACTTATCTTTAAACAAATCACTTTTATTTAATCCAGTAAACTGCTCAACTTCTGGGTCAAATCGATATGCTTGATCGTCATCTGATAAAGCCCAAATAAATCCATACGTATCTTCAACTATTTTATTTACGCGGTTACTTCTTATATAATTTGGTTTAGTGTTTTGCATTTTAAATGATTTGAACTCATATCCATCAAATTTAGAAAGACCATCCCATGTGCTAAACCACATAAATCCTTTTTTATCTTGAAGTATATCCATTACGGTATGTTGAGGCAGTCCATCTTCAGAACCATAATGTTCAAAATAGCAATTGGGTTGCGCATTGATATTTATCATATAAAAAATGCAACATGAAATAATAGTGAAAATTGTTGTAAAATGTTTCATTTTTTTTTAAATATCCTGTTAAGTTTTGATTATTCTTCTTATCTTGTCATTATACAAATATAAAGAAATAAATTACTTTTTATAAGTTTAAAAGTTGATTACAGTAAATATATCAATTCACCTACCTTAATAACCAAAAAATCCCCCTACCACAAAGCAAAAAAACACTAATATTGCATTATAATTATAAAACACGAGAAAGATACAGCTTCAAAAGCAGAACAAAATAAACCTAGAAAATAACTTATCAATAGTAAAATACCTTAATTATATATTTAACTTTAGAAATGTGGAAAATATGAATCGATTAAAGTTTTTAGTAAGTTCTCTTATGATTTTGTTGTTATCAACAAGTTTGATGGCTCAAAATAAAATTATTAAAGGGAATGTAAAAGACAAGCAAGACGAACCGATTATCGGTGCAAACGTAGTAGTTAAAGGAACAACCATTGGTGCTTCAACCGATATTAATGGTAATTACACATTATCTGTTCCTGACAATGCAAAAACACTGCAAATTTCTTACTTAGGTATGAGACAGGCAGAAGTTCCCATTACAGGTAATATTGTAAATGTTGTAATGGAAGAAGATATCTCATCTTTAGATGAGGTGGTTGTTATCGGTTATGGTACTGTAAGAAAAAGAGACTTAACAGGCTCAGTTTCGTCTGTTGGTGCAGAGGCAATATCTTCAGTTCCTGTTGCATCAGTTACAGAAGCTATAACAGGAAAGATGGCGGGAGTTCAGGTTACAACAACTGAAGGATCACCCGACGCTGAGATGAAAATCCGTGTACGAGGAGGTGGATCTATTACACAGAGCAATGACCCATTATTAATTGTGGATGGTTTCCCTGTAAGCACTATTTCAGACATCCCTGCCACAGACATTGAGTCTATAGACGTGTTGAAAGATGCTTCTTCAACAGCTATTTATGGTTCTCGTGGTGCGAATGGTGTTGTTATTGTGACAACGAAGTCTGGAAAAGCAGGAAAATTAAATGTTAGCTATAATAGCTACTTTAGTGTGAGAAAAATTGCAAA
>CAZBVD010000040.1:0-12173 GCA_964495235.1 uncultured Dysgonomonadaceae bacterium
TAAACATTTATCAAACCCACACAAAGTTGTTATATTTGTAATTGAAACAACTTTGTAATTAAATTTATGTATCTGTGAAATTTCATGACGATTTTAAAGCCGCATTAGCACTCTTGCCCGCTAAAGAAAAAGACAAACTGCTTTGGCGATTAATAAAACGCGATGAACTCTTGGCCCGTCGCCTCGAGTTTGAGTTGCTGGCTCCTTACGATGCTATTGATAAGCGAAACGACCTTGGCAATCTTATTCAAGATCGCATTATATCCATGGCAGGTAGAAAAGAACGGCTATCGGCCATATTATCGCAGTTTAGATACCTCAGTGGCGATATCACGCGCCATGTATATATTACCAAAGATAAAATAGGCGAAGTATTGCTCAATTTTATTCTCTTGCAACAAGCAATGCTGTTGCTCAACAACACATCGTATTTGTTTGGAGGGCGCACAACACAAAAGTATGTAGTGTATATGCTAAACAAGCTCTACAGAACATGCATGATGATAAACAAACTACATATAGACTATCACATAGAGGTTGAGGACGATGCCGTAAAACTGGGCGAGATTCTGCAAGCCAATACCGATTTAATGAAATATGTAAAGCACCATAAATTCAACGTAAATTGGCTCATAGATTTTGATATCCCCGAAGATTTAGAAGAGTATTATAAGGCTGTGAAACAGCAGGGGTTGCTAAGATAGTCTATTGTAACCGTGCCTTAAGCACCAACAAGTGCTTAAATAAACAAAAAAGCAGACACAACCAGTCTGTTTTTTCATTTTCGGGTTGCTTATAATAGAGATAAGTGTTAATTTTGATTCTTACACTAAAAACAACACTTCATGAAAACAAGATTAACGCTCCTTCTGCTCCTTATTACATTTATTGTACACGCACAATACGATTATTACTACTACGAACCCACTTTAATGGGCGCAGGAGTAGGCACCAACCTTGTATCTGTAGTGGGCAACGATATAACCCCCACCGAAATATCCCTGAAAGTGCGTATCAAGCGCAAACACACACTGCAACTCTATATGCCCTATTTTAAGCAAACCGATGCATTTAGCTCTAAAGACAATGCAAAGGTAGATTTTATACAATCGTCATTAAAAACAAAGAAGAGCCTCTATGGCCTTGGCCTTGACTACGATTATGCATTGCAAACCTACTCATCGCTCGATTTTGTGATAGGCTTGCGTGGCGAGGTTCATATACATAAATATCGCACAAATCTCACCAGCAAACACCCAGTTGAAAACAACTACAACAACATTGAATATACCCATCGTAGCGAAGAAAGCACCAACTATATCATCTCTCCTAACGCAGGGTTGAGGCTCAATTTTAATCAGTTTACAGTAGATGCCAAGTTCTTGCTATCTATGTTGTCTTCAAGAGGCGATGTTGATAACTTTGTTGAAAACAAAACGGGCCAACAGCCCAGCATGAGCTCTACCACAACGGAATGGTCTGATAAAACATCAAATAAATTTAAATTAAAACCAGCTGTGGTGATGTCTGTGGGGTATTATTTTTAAAGGTGAATAGTGCTGAGCGTTACATTTTGATTGGTTTAATGTTATCGAGACGCGATAAATCGACGTCTCTACAGTTCCACTCTTAATTCTTAACTCTTAATTCTTAACTGCTTAACTCTTAACTCTTAACTCTTAACTCCTTACCCCCTCACCCTCCATTATCAATTAAAAAAACATTACCTTTGCCCCTTCTTTTTTTTAAAACACCAATTATAACCAATTACAATGTATCGCAAAGCAATATTCTGTGTAGCCCTCTTGTGCGCCCTATCGGTGCAAGCGCAAAACCTACAGCTCCATTTCGATGGACGCAGCTCTATTCACGGTAAAGATGAGTTTTCTACCGATTACCTCACTGCCACTTTCGAAATGTTTAAACCCGACCAATGGGGCTCTACCTTCCTGTTTGTAGATGCCGATTTTATCCTATCGGATGGCAATGTGGGAATGATGTACACCGAGGTTACCCGTAAGTTTCAGATAGGCAATTTTCCCCTTCAGCCTCTCATTGAATACAACGGTGGATTGGGGCTTTTTGAAGCCAACGATGAGGTGGGCGGATATTCCATCCCCAACTCCTATTTAGCAGGACTGTCTTATCCGTTTCAGCTGGGTAGCTTTTTTATAGACACTTATGTGGCCTACAAATACAATGCCTTTGAGCAGGCCAGTCACGATGTGCAATGGACCGTGGTGTGGAATGCCGATTTCTTCAACAACAAACTCTCTCTTTGTGGCTTTACCGATGTATGGACAGAGAATACAATCCCCACAGACGCTTCTTCAGATAAGAAGATAATCTTCTTGGCCGAACCTCAACTATGGTATAATCTCAACACCAATCTATCGCTTGGCAGCGAAATAAGAATCAGCAGCAACTTTGCGGGTAGAAACAAGGCTTATGTGTGTCCTACAGTGGCGGTGAAATGGGAGTTTTAAGGCGATTAGGGACAAGGGAGTTTAAAGGGGAGGAACGAAGGAGGGATTTGCAATAACTTTCTCTTATTGCTCTTTATTTTATATATTTGTTGTCGTAAAAAATTAACCCCACTTTCTAATACCAAATGATAACAGATAAGACACACAATCTTTTTTTATTCATAAATTTCTTGCACGCCAATATTGATAAATTTAGCGAGTATAACCCTGTGATAATGCAGGTTTATCAAGCTTCTGATAAGGCCTACGATTTAAAAACACACTACACAGAAGAAAGAGAAAAGAGGGCGCTAGATAAAATGATTGATGAGAAGAGACAAGAGATTTTAGAGATGGTTGTAAAACCAGTAAAAGAAAAGGTAATAGAGCTGGGTGTATTTGAGTGGGATATACCTGTAACGCTTACAGAGAAATACCTTAGCGCTGTGTTGGCATTGAGTAGAGAGTGCAACGATAATGATTTGGCACTCATATTAAAAACAAAAACACAATACATTGAGTTTACAAATAAAGTAAGCACTGATATCTTTCAATTGCATACTCCTTTATTTAAATATCTAAATCAGTTAATGTTGATAATTGCCAAAGATTTTATGGAAGAGGGCGATAATTCAATAAATACAGATGGGGTTGTTAATATTGCCGATTACTATCATTTTGAAGAGGATGATGACTATGATGATGACGACAATGAAGCGGTTCTTGCCTTAATTACTAAAAAGATTGAAGATGCTATTTTTAGCAATGAATATAAGACCGCCGAAATAAAGAATGTATATGCT
Source organism: uncultured Dysgonomonadaceae bacterium (assembly GCA_964495235.1). Classification (GTDB taxonomy): domain Bacteria; phylum Bacteroidota; class Bacteroidia; order Bacteroidales; family Dysgonomonadaceae; genus UBA2632. Next base: position 3,269 of record CAZBVD010000040.1, read on the forward strand.
CGTATAGAACTTATAGCCGATACCGATATTGTGGCTTTTGATTTTGATAAAGATGGAATAGCCACATTTAATAAGTCTGTAACCCATTGCAGGCACGAGATGCTGCAATCAAAATTAATTGAAGACATAAATGTTTTGTACCTCGAAGGCAAGGTTGATATCCTAAATCAGATGAGAAACTTGCTCCTTTTTAAACTAAACGCATTGATGAGTTTGTATGATTCGGTTATTCTTTATGGGAAAGATGAACACATATTAGGTGTTAAAACACAATATATTGTAAATGTTGTACATCCTATAAACAAACTAATTCCTAAAACTGACATCATCAAAACAAAACCGAATGCTACCCTTATAGCCAACACAGCCACCGTAGCTGTCGCAAAACAGAAAAAACAACTATATATAGATAAAGAAAAAATTGATGTAGATGGGCTTAAAAAGTATTTTACCCTCACCTTTTTGGGTAAAAACACTTATAAGGTTAACTATCTAACCGAGAGTTTAGTACATGATATTTGCGATCTTGAAAATGGCAAACAAGTTGGTCAGCTGGCATTGTTGATATATGAAAGCAAACAGATAAATAGCTTAAAACCAAAAACTTTTACTGCCTGGCACACTATTTTTTGCGAGTGTATTGGTAAAGAGAAAGTAGATTACAAAAAAGGAAGACTCAAAAACCCAACCAACAATTTTAGAAAGTTGTTTTATTATTTAGTGCCCCAAAAAACAGAAAAATAGTTCCCTCTTAGTCCCCTTTTATAGTCCCCTGTTTTACATGTAAGCGCCTCATTGCAAGGTGTTTTTGATGGCTGATAGAGTTCCCTTTTTAGGGGACTTTCTTTTATTACATACTTTTGTAGTGTGAGTATGAAAAACACCGTGCCCATCCTTTTTAGTAATTTCTGAGAATTGCACACTCAGAACGCTCACGAGAAACACAAATTAATCTAATAAATAAATGTCTATGAGAGAACACAACATTTTTTCTACAGAAACTATTGATGTTATAGATGAATTTAAGATTCTGCAAGGCGACTCGCTAAACCTCGATGTATTTACCCCCACAGAGGTAAATGCACCAGAACAACCACCACACGAGGACACAACAGCCCAATTTGGCTTGAACGAGATTTTAGCATCAATAAAGATTGACCCATCCGAAGAGCTATTGCCCCCAAAAGTAGCATGGGAGCAAGTTGCAACGTATGGCGAAAACCCCATAATGGGCACATTGGGCAATATATCCACCCTTATTGGTAAGGCAAAGAGTCGCAAATCATTCTTAATAAATATGATGGTTGCCACTATGCTCAAAGGGGGCGAGTATAAGGGTTTCAATGGCTGTTTGCCAGACAATAAACGACACATCTTGTATTTCGATACAGAGCAAGGCAAGTATCATGTGCAACTGGCCCTGAAACGCATTTGCGAGCAAGTGGGCGACGATAGTCCTGCCAACCTCACGGTTTACCCTCTGCGCACATTCAATCCAGCAATGCGCTTGGGGCTCATTGAGCAGGCTATTAAAAACACCCCCAATCTGGGGTTGGTGGTTATTGACGGCATAAGAGATATTGTAACCTCTATCAATGATGAGGAGCAAGCTACAGACATAACCAGCAAGCTCATGAAATGGAGCGAAGAGAACGAAATTCATATTACATGCGTGTTGCATCAAAACAAAAACGACACCAATGCAAGAGGACACATTGGCACAGAGCTCATGAATAAGAGCGAAACAGTACTCTCTGTAGCCATTGACAAGGCCGATAAAGCAGTATCGGTAGTTGAGGCCGACTATTGCAGAAACATCGCTCCAGAGCGCTTTGCCTTTGAGGTTATTAATAACCTGCCCGAAGTGGTGGAGGGCTATAAACCCCGACTAAGCAAAAGAGATCTGAAGTTTGATTTGTTTAACCTATGCGACAGGCAAAAGAATGAGTTGTTGGATATAGCATTTAAAGAAACAAACACTTTAAGCTACTCCGAATTGGTTTCGCAAATACAAGTTGCAATCAAAAATCACTACTCTGTAGATGTGGGCATAGTTAAGACAAAAAACTTTATTGTTAATTGCAAAAACAACAAGCTCCTTTATCAAGCAAAAGATAGAGAACCTTACACAAGATTAAACACAAGTGAAATGCCCTTTTAAGGTACAATGAACTATAGGTATAGGTACGGGCCTACATATAGGCCCTATACCGTATACCGATAGTGTATAGCGGAGGTATAAACCACCTATACCGATACCTATACCGATACAGCGCAAACATTGTTGCACACATGCTTAAAGATGGTTCATGCATAGCATACCGATAACACAATAAAACATGAAAAACAGATGGTATGGGCAGGTCGAAAAAAGTGACTTGCCTATACCGATAAAACCCACCAAAAACCCCACTAAAAACAGCACAAAATATGATAGTAAGCATATACAAAAACGTGGCCGACACTGCAGGTAAAAACGTGGATCTATTTACAGTATTAACAACCACCAAATGGAAACACCTTACAGACAGAGTGAGAGCCGAAACTGACAAACCCACACGCGATAAGCTGAAACAACAACTTTTGCCCGCCTTCACCCCATCGGGCGTGTTTAAAGAAAACAATCGCACCGACGCTGGTCTAGTAAAGCACAGTGGCTACATGTGCATAGATATTGATGCAGACGACAACCCCACCATCAAAGATTGGCAGAGGGTTGTGTTTGAGCTGGGCAAGCTGCCCCAAATAGCCTTTGCGGGGCTTAGCGCATCGGGCAATGGGCTGTTTGCACTTATTCCCATACAATACCCACATAAGCACAAACTGCACTTTAAAGCCTTTCAGCAAAGCTTTTCAAAACGTGGACTGCTGATAGACCCAAAATGTGGCAACCTATCGCGCCTTCGCTTCTACAGCTACAATGAGCACTATTACATCAACAAAAATGCAGAGCCTTACATACATCTATATAAAGACCCCGTGGCCCTTAAACACACACCTGTACGCTATTCTGACACCCTGCAGTGTGCCGACAACGATGTGGATGCCTTGGTAAGAGAAATTGCAGCAAGGGGCATAGATATTGTGCCAGACTACAATACGTGGTTCAATGTAGGCTCGGCCCTTTGCAATGTGCCCAATGGGCGCCAATTGTTTCACACCATAAGTCAAGTAGCAGCAAGCAAATACAACTATAAAGCGTGCAATAAGCAGTTCGATAGTTTAAAGCCTGGCAAAGGCATCACCATCAGCACACTGTTTCATATTGCCAAACAGCACGGCATTGTGCTAAAGAAAGAGAAACATCAGCTATGCGTCTAATCCACAGCTCTATATCTGAAAAGAGCGAGCTAAATATCAGATTCGCAATTTAATATCTTAGAAAAGAGAGCCAAGGGTTTAATCTACAACTCAATATCCAGTAAGCATGAGTTAAAGTTTTAATCTACAGCTGAATATGCAATAAACAAACGTTTAATTTTTAATATACAATGCAACAAAAGAAAGAAAAGAGTGTATTCATCCACTTTTTGTAAAAGAGTGGGGGTGTGAGTGTTAAAAGAAAAGTATGTACACATTGTTAAAATAGCTATAATTGAATAATTTAAGAGACCTAAATACTTGCATTGGTCGACAATATTTCGTATCTTTGTAGGGTGTTACACAAAGAGTTACGCCCTGTTTTAAGAGGAGCAAGATATCATGAAAAATACGCTTCCTCAATAGTTAATATCAATAACAGTGCTATCAAAATATACTTGCATATAAAGGGTGTGCATATATTTAAATAAAAAGCAAGCATAACAAGATAGCACGCAAAAAAAATCTTTTACCATGGAAACACAAAAAATGGTTATTCAGAGAATTCCTTACGGAAGAATGTTAAAGTCAGAAGTATCTCAGTTGGCTAAGAAAACAATTAACATTGCGCAAAGTCACAATCCTGAATTGTTGCTTCTTGAACCCCTTGTAGATGAGCTTGAAGCGCTAATGCCCCAGATTAACACCATGAGTTTTAGTTACGGAATAGACCCCGAGATTAAGAAAATTAAGACCCTAAAGTCTAAACTCATGCTTACCATTAGCGCATTGAAACTTGAGGTGAAATTGCATGAAAAAGATGGCATCGACGGTGAGTTGACTCTTATTAGAAGCTTTATAAACGGCAACCTGCGCAAATTGCATAGAGCCAAAAACGACAAAGCACTGGGCGAAAGAATAAATGGTTTTTTACATGCCATAGAAACCGACGAAGCCCTGGCTGAAGCAGTGGAAGCCAAGAGTTTGATGAAAAACGTAGATGCCATTAAACTTGCTTTAAGAGAGTACAGAGCTGCATTGGCCCATAGGGTGAGCTTGCTTGCCGAGCGTCCTAAGTATGACACCCAGCTTATTGTGAGCAAAGTGGTAGAGGTGTTGGACAACTTGTTTAAAACCATTGAGGTTTTTCAGATGCACAACACTGAGTTGGATTACACAGCCCTTATTCACGAGCTAAACCAACAAGCCTACATGTTTCGCAGATCCATCAACATTCGCTTGGCAAACAATCTTCGCAGACTGGAAGCCAAGAAAGAAGGCGCAACAGACATCGATGTAGAAGGCTCTGATACACCAATTGAGGGTGAAGCTCCAGAGATGGAAAGCAGCACGCTTTTAATAGATGACGATGAGGGAATAATGGTAAATGAATAACCTTATGTAATACGGCTTTGCCTTAAAATCTGTGATTTTATTCCACAGGGTAAATTATAAATACCTTCTACACTGCCGCATGCACGGGTTTTGGAAAATCGGCGCGAGCGACAGTGTAGGAAATTTAAACCCAACCAGGTTCTTTGACATAATTACATACGTTTTTTTAAGCCTATGTAATGCTTAAAAAGTTGTCTCTACAATACCCTCCCTATTTCTAGTGGCAAGATGCTAACTACTGTCCGCTCTTAAACAAAAAAAAAGCATCCAAGCTTAATTGGACACCCATTCTATTATAAATATTAGCTAACCGAATACTTATTCGGTATAATGTCTAAATTCTTTTAGCATTTTCTGCAATCTTTGTCTTGCAAAATATATTCTGCTCTTTATCGTTCCAATAGGAAGCCCTAAATGATGAGCTATCTCCTTATATTTATATCCCGAAACGTGCATGGAGAATGGTACTTTATACTCATCGGTAAAGCTATTAATAGCCTTGTTTATCTCTTTTACTGTATATGCGCCATGGGGAGTATCAAATCCGGAATCTTGTGGAAGATTTAGGTGATATAGATTTTCTGTATTATCAAAAACAGTACGCTGTCTCACTATTTTGCGATAGTTGTTTACAAATAGATTGTGCATAATTGTAAACACCCAACCTTTGAAGTTTACATTCTCGTAATACTTATCTCTATTATTTAAAACCCTGAGTGATGTTTCTTGTAATAAATCTTCTGCTGCTTCCATATTAGTGGTAAGCGACAGTGCAAAATTCATCATGTTTTTTTGAAGCCCTAAAAGGTTGTTCTCAAATAAAAGTTCTTTTTTCATATATTGTGTTGTTTTATTAAAGTGAATGTATGCTTGTTTGCTTGTTGCTAATAAGCTAATACTATTAATATAAGCATTTTAACCTTCATAACCATAACAATAGTGAAAATAAATGAGGGGGAGGGAAGGTGTGATGTGTGTTGATGAGGGGTATATGTCTCTTGGTAAGGTGGTTATGCGTTCTGTTTAATGCGTTTTGACCACCAGAAGTGTTATTGATTCTATGCCCGCTTGCGCCGATTTCCTAAACCCGTGCGAGCTTCGAGTGTATAACCATCATCATCAACAATTAACCATAAATAATTTACAATTAACCATTACCCATTTCAATCCCCATCTTTATTGTATATTTGCACACAGAAAAAACAATGATACAACAATAACAAATGGCAAAAAGAAGAAGACAGCTCCCTGTGTACGAAGGAGTGGAGATAATAGATGTAGCGGCCGAAGGCAAATCAATAGCAAAAGTAGATGGCATGACACTGTTTGTGCCCTTTGCCATACCGGGCGATATAGTGGACGTGCAGCCATATCGCAAGCGCAAAAGCTTTGCAGAGGGTAGGGTGATACGTTTTGTGGAGCACTCTAAAGATAAAATAGAGCCCGTGTGCGAGCATTTTGGTGTGTGTGGTGGGTGTAAGTGGCAAATGCTGCCCTATGAGCTACAGCTCAAGCATAAGCAGCAACAAGTGGTGGACAGCCTCACCCGCATTGGCAAAGTAGAGTTGCCCGAAATATCGCCCATAATGGGAGCTCCCGAAACTACTTTCTACAGAAACAAGTTGGAGTTTACCTTCTCAAACAAGCGCTGGCTCTCAGAGGATGAAATTACAACTGACCAGGAGTTTAAAGAGATGAATGCCTTGGGTTTTCATATCCCAAAGATGTTTGACAAGGTGTTGGATATAAACAAATGTTGGTTGCAAACCGATGCTTCAAACCATATAAGAAACTGGATGCGTGAGTTTTGTTTGCAGCACGATTATGAGTTCTTCGACCTTCGCGAACAAACTGGACTAATGCGAACGCTCATTATACGCACTACAAGCACGGGTGAGTTGATGGTGATTGTGGTGTTTGCTAAAGACGATGAGGAGAAACGCACTTTGCTGATGAGAGAATTGTCACATGCTTTTCCGCAAATTACATCGCTCTTATACATCATTAATGAGAAGAGAAACGACACCATTACCGATCAAGAGGTGATAACCTGGAAGGGCAATGATTGTATATATGAAGAGATGGAGGGCCTGAAATTTAAAATTGGTCCAAAGTCTTTTTATCAAACCAATAGCGTACAAGCCTACAACTTGTATAAGGTTACACGCGAGTTGGCTCAACTGTCCGAAACCGACCTAGTGTATGACTTATATACCGGCACTGGCACAATAGCCAACTTTGTGGCGCGCGATGTGAAAAAGGTGATAGGCATAGAGTATGTTGAGGAGGCTATTGAGGATGCAAAGGCCAACTCCTTGGCAAACGGAATTGACAACACCCTCTTCTTTGCTGGCGATATGAAAGATATCCTCAACGAGGAGTTTGTGCTAGAACATGGTAGGCCCGATGTGTTGATAACAGACCCTGCACGACCCGGCATGCACAACGATGTTATAAACACCATTCTCTTTGCCAACCCCAAACGCATTGTGTATGTAAGTTGCAACCCTGCAACACAGGCAAGAGATATTGCTCTATTGGACGAGAAATATAAAGTAACTCATGTGCAGCCTGTTGATATGTTTCCGCACACACATCATGTTGAGAATGTGGTGCTTCTTGAGTTAAGAGTTAAGAGTTAAGAGTGAGGGGTGAGGGGTGAGGGGTGAAGAGTGAGGGGTGAAGAGTGAGGGGTGAAGAGTGAAGAGCTCTATAGATAATAGAAGAGACGCATATATTGCTATAATATAATGCGTCTCTTTTTTGTTCTTAATTAGTGAACGGTTAACAGATATCAGTTAGCGGTGAACAGTGAGCAGTAAGCTGTGAATAGTAAATAATGAATGACAATTGCTATGCGCAGGGCTTGTTTATCAACCCATTAACCATTAGCCATTAATAATTAAACATTGATTCCACCGTGTATCCTTCATCGCGCAACCGCTGTATCAACCCATCTTGGCCCACCAAATGAAGGCATCCTACAGCAATGAACGATGATTTTTTATTAATCATATCGGGCAAAGTTTTCATCCACTTTATATTTCGGTCTTTGTTTAGCAAATCCTTCTCTTCTTGGGTACTTGGACAAGGGTGGTTGGGGTCTTCCTCTTCATATAGCTTAGCCATTGCGGTGAGGTCTTGCTTGTAGTAAGCATCAATAAGTTTGTCAATCTGTTTTATGCCATAATCTATGTTTCTTATAGTGCATATCAATGATTCGGCTTGCTTCTCAATAGGCTCTGAGTTGAGCAATACATCAATTTGATCTTGCACGGTTTCAAGGCCCAATGTTTGGCGATATCTGTTGCGTGCTTCTTTTTGAAAATACTCATCCATACTTGAGCCTTCTTCTTGAGTAGGATATTGTTTTCTGTGCATCATTACAGATAGTAGGGTGTTAAGCATGGCAGGTTTCATTTGCTCAAACTGGTCAAGCCCTGCACCTATATATTCTTTTAGCGTTTCATCTAAAAAAGCACGGTCTTGGTCGTTCATCAAAGTATTGTAGCTATACTCTTCGGGCATTACAGATGCCATCATTAGTTGCATTTGCATATCGGCAGCGTTGCTCATATCCAGCTCGCCAATGGTTTGGTCTGTTGCCTCAAAGGCTGTGTGCAGTCCGTCAATGCTGTCTAAGAAAGATAGTGGTGCTAAATGGTGTGTGCCAAAGAGATACGATGGTTTTTCGAGGCCGTTGCCCGATATTTTCCATAGTAAGCCTGTTTCTTGTTTTGGTTTTGCACAAGAGCTTAAAGCAATGCTCAAAAGGAGCAAAAAAGAGAGAGTTTTGTGTAGCATGATTTATATTTTTAGTTTTTTAGTTTTAGGTGTTTCTTTTGAGTTGCCAATGCCTATCCAATCAAATAGGATGCAGAAAATAGTAAAAGATGGTATAACATCGGTGAATGGCAATATTTCTTCTGTAAATGTAGTGATGGCCGTGAATCGTCCTTTTTGTTCTCCAAACATTTTGTAGCTAATCATAGCTGCAAGCGGAGCCCATATTATATCTGAGAATTCTCCCACCATGGGTATTGTAAAACTAAGCATGCCCACAGCATCTAAGAGTATGCAAAGTGCTAGTTTTTTTATTTTGTATTTCATTGCGTGGTTTGTTTATGGTGATTGCTCAGTTATACAAATATACTATGTTTGAGTTATATAATGGCAAAAGGGGTGAGGAATTAAGAATTAAGAATTAAGA
>CAZBVD010000041.1:0-12037 GCA_964495235.1 uncultured Dysgonomonadaceae bacterium
AAGATAGGCAAGCCTGTAAGGCTATTACATTTGCTCCAGTTCCATTAAACACAAAATAAGGTGTTATAGAATCGTTTTCTAGCAATGTCTGCATTGCTTGCTCAGCTCTGCGTGTCCAGTTGTCATCGCCATATCCAATGGCGTGGTTGGTGTTGCTTTCTACAATAGCATCCATGATGCGAGGGTGTACACCCGAATTGTTGTCGCTTCCGAAACTTCTCATATCTATTTTTTATTGATTGTTTTGTTATATATTGTTTGCTAGAAATTTCTTTGCCAATTGTTCTTCCATTGCTCTACGATGCATGTAATCTTTGACTTGCTCGTCAGATATTTTGCCTATTGTAAAGTATTTAGCTTCGGGATGAGCAAAGAAAAACCCTGATACAGATGCATTGGGACTCATTAGCCCATTCTCGGTAAGAGATATGCTTATTTCGTCTGATTTTAGCAGCTTTTTGTGCAAATCAAAGTTGATTGACTGATCGGGTATTGACGGATAACCTACTGCTGGTCTGATACCTGAATATTTAACTGCAAACATTGCAGGAATAGTTAACTCTTCATCAGCAGCATATCCCCAGTATTCTTTTCTTATCTTTTCGTGTAGCCATTCTGTTGCACCTTCGGCTAGTCTGTCGAATAGAGATTGAAGCAACAATACGCTGTATTCGTCTCCGTCGCTTTTATATTTATTCAATAAATACTCAGTTCCAGCGCCTGCTGTAACTGCAAATGCACCCAGATAGTCTTTTTTGTTGGCAGATTTTGGAGCAACATAGTCGCTTAAACTGAGATACTGATTTGATTCGTTTTTTTCTTGTTGACGAAGCATTGCGAATGGAGTGTTGTTGATATAAATATTGTCCTTTTCGCTATATGCTTCACCAATTACAAATACTGCTTTTATGTATTCAGCCTCAATCTCAATTATTCTTTGCAACAGGGCGTGAACATCGTCGTATAGCTTGGATGCTTCAATTGCTTTTGCTCTATCTTGCTCATTAAAAGCTGCAAACCACTGAGCTTTGCAATGACCACACATGCTTATGTTTTTAACCGATGCAAATTTAGCAGATAAATTCCACGCATGAAAAAAGAACTTCCAGTTGATATAAGGTACAATATCTTCTATTTTGATAGGATCTAAAACTTTACGGCCAATAAAATTTGGCTTGAATGCTTCGAAACTATCCCAATTAATTTTAAAAGAGTTGCTGCGAGCTGTTTCAAGAGTTGTTAACTCTGTTTTTTTATTCATAGTTGAGTTGCGTAAATTTTTATATTCTTCTTTTGTTTTTCTGATATATTCAGTGTTGGTTTTGTAGTTCATAAGATTGGCCATAGCACTGGGGCTTTGCGACGCATCTTTTACGTACACAACAATACCACCTGGATAGTTAGGTTCAATTTTTATTGCTGTGTGTAGTTTTGATGTTGTTGCACCGCCAATCATGAGCGGTATTTTGAAGCCTGCTTTTTGCATTTCGGCTGCCACAATACTCATTTCATCAAGCGATGGGGTAATGAGTCCACTTAATCCTACAACATCGGGTTTGTTTTCATGAATAGCAGCTATAATTGTTTCGGCAGACACCATCACACCAAGGTCTATAATCTCATAGTTGTTGCATTGTAAAATGATTGATAAAATATTTTTGCCAATATCATGCACATCTCCTTTTACGGTTGCTAATAGTATTTTGCCCACTTTCTTACTCTCTCCAGATAGGGCTTTCTCTTCTTCAATGATTGGTTGCAATATAGTAACTGCTTTTTTCATTGTGCGAGCAGCTTTCACCACTTGTGGAAGAAACATCTTGCCTGAACCAAATAGTTCGCCCACTTTATTCATTCCGCTCATAAGTGGTTGGTCTATAATGTCAACTGCTTGAGGATAATGGGCTAAAGCTTCTTTTATATCCTCTTCCATGTAATCGCTTATACCTTTTATCAAGGCGTAGCTTAGTCGTTCTTGTAGAGTAGTATTGCGCCATTCTGCAAGTTTTGATTGATGGGCAGTAGCTACAGAGTTGTCTGAGTTTTGGGCAAACTCCATTAGTTTTTCTGTTGCCTCATTGTTTCTGTTGAGAATAACATCTTCAACTAATATTCTCACATCTTCAGGAATTTCTTCGTAGATAATAGATTGAGAAGGGTTTACAATAGCCATATCCAGTCCTGCCTTGATAGCATGGTATAGAAATACAGAGTGCATCACTTCGCGTATATAGTTGTTGCCCCTAAATGAGAAAGATAAGTTGCTAACACCTCCGCTCACTTTTGCTCCAGGGCAGTTCTCCTTTATCCACTCAATGCTTTTTATAAAATCTATTGCATAGTTTTTATGTTCTTCTATGCCAGTGGCGATAGCCAATATGTTAGGGTCGAATATAATATCGCGCTTGTCGAAACCCGATTTAACGAGTATTTTATAGGCTCGGCCACATATTTCAATACGTCGTTCATAGCTATCGGCTTGTCCTTTTTCATCAAAAGCCATTACTATAACAGCTGCTCCGTAGTTTTTAATTAACTGGGCTTGCTGTAAAAACTCTTCCTCTCCATTTTTTAGAGAAATTGAGTTGACAATAGATTTTCCTTGCACACATTTAAGTCCTGCTTCTATTGTTTCCCATTTAGATGAGTCTATCATGAGAGGAACACGCGATACATCAGGGTCGGAGGCTAAGAAGTTGAGAAAGTTGGTCATCTCTTTAGCACCGTTAAGCAGACCATCGTCCATATTTATATCCAATATCTGTGCACCATCTTCAACTTGCTGTTGAGCAATGGTTAGCGCCTCTTCATAGCTTCCCTCATTAATCAATCGGAGAAACTTGCGTGAACCTGCAACATTGCATCGCTCTCCAACATTCACAAAGTTTTTCTCAGGAGAGAAAACAAAATCTTCTAATCCCGACAAGTGCATGTAGGGGCTAGCTTGTGATGGAGTCGGGGGTGTTACCCCATCTGCTAAATGCACAAACTCTGCTATGTGTTGTGGTGTTGTACCACAGCATCCACCAACTATGTTTACTAATCCTTCATGTACAAACTCTTTAATTTGGATTGCCATCTTTACAGGTGTTTCATCATAATCTCCCAGTTGATTGGGAAGGCCAGCATTTGGATAAGCACTTACAAAGAGAGGCGATATTCTTTTTAGTTGTTTCAAGTGTGGCTTCATCTCCGATGCTCCAAAGGAACAGTTAAGTCCTACTGACAGTAGTTTGATGTGACTAATGGAGGTTAAAAATGCTTCAATTGTTTGCCCCGATAATGTGCGACCTGCTTTATCTGAAAGTGTGACCGAAAGCATTATGGGAATTTCTTTTCCTTTCTTCTTGAATATGTTTTGCGCAGCAAATAGGCCTGCTTTGGCATTGAGGGTGTCAAAAACTGTTTCAAGCAGAATAACATCGATACCTCCATCCATCAGTGCTTCAATTTGTTCTTCGTAGCTATTGCGTAAATCGTCAAAGGTTGCATCGCGATACATGGGCTCTTCAACCCTTGGGCTCATGGAGGTTGTTTTGTTTGTTGGCCCGATTGATCCTGCCACAAAGCGTGGCTTGTTTTTATTCTTGCTGGTAAACTCGTCGGCTACTTTACGTGCAATCTTTGCTGCTTCAACATTCATTTCGCGCACATAATTTTGCATTCCGTAATCTTGCATGGATATGCTGGTGGAGTTGAAAGTGTTGGTTTCAATAATGTCTGCACCAGCCTCAAGATACTCTCGGTGAATTTGTTCTATTATCTCTGGTTGACTTAATGTCAATAAATCGTTATTGCCTTTCTGCAACTTCTCTGTGTTTTTGAATCTTTCACCTCTATATTGTTCCTCCGTTAAGTTGTAGTTTTGAATCATAGTGCCCATTGCTCCATCTAACACAAGAATGCGAGATTTTAGAATATCTTGAATTTGCAGTATCATAATTCTGATGTTTTAGATGTTGCTTGCAACAACTGGTTGTGAAAAACGTACTTTTAAGTTTAAGAATGCTCTTCGTAGCCAAACAACAATCCATGCAACTATTAGCCTTGTAGCAAGAATAAACCAAAATGAAACACCCAAGGCTGCAAAGAGCAAGTTGTCTTCAATTACGGAATGAGATACAGCTAAATGATAGTTTAATAGGCTTCCTTCGGCTTTAGTAACTTTCCCTTCGTTCATTTGGTCAATCATTAGAGCACCACCATAGGCTAAACCTACAATGTAGCCAATGAGCCATAAAAAGGCTGTGCTTTTGGGTAGACCAAAAAACTTTAACACGGGCTCAATCAATCTTGATAAACGATTGATAAGGTTGTACTCTTCTAAAAGTCTGTATGATATCATGAGTGCAGATATTATAACAAATATCATTATTACTAATTGCAAAGAGGAAGAACCCCATGCTATAAACACATCTGACAGCGAATTCATGTTCACTATTGATGTTTGCAAGAAACTTGGCATTCCCATTTCTTGCGGAAGAATTAAGTTGAGCCCAAAGCCAACTAATAGGCTTATTATGATGCGTATACTAAACATAGCCCAAAATGATGTGCCTGTTTTTGCTTGAATGGCACTTTCAACGGGTAGATTGTGTGCTAGTTGGCACATAAGCGCCAAAATAGTAAGCTCCCTCAAACTTATAGCCATAGAAGTAATGATGGCCAATGGAGCATAAAGAGGCAAGAATATACTTGTTATAAATATAATTGCTGTGCTGCCAGGTAGGCCTAAGTGTATGAATGCGGGGTTTAGAAAATCCGCTACATAAACAAGCACTCCAGTATAGTCTAATAGCCTAAAGGCAAGAGATATGGGCAGTATAAGCCTGAGAAGCCATATTGATGTCTTTGTAGACTTTTTGAGCGAAGGAGTTATTATTCTTTTAAAGTAATTCATAAACAGTAGTTGTTTATTTTTTAAACATCCTGTCCATTTCTCGCTTGTCCTCCTTCTCTTTTAAAGAGTGTCGTTTGTCATATTCCTTTTTCCCTTTTGCTATTGCAATATTTATTTTTGCAAGACCCTTGTTGTTAATAAATAGGCGTGTGGGGATAATGGTGAATCCAGATTGTTTTGTTAGTCTTGATATTTTATTTAATTCAGACTTGTTGAGCAATAGTTTCCTGTCGCGACGGGCGTTATGGTTGTTGTATGAGCCATAAAAATACTCAGTTATATGCATATTCTTTACCCACAATCCATCTTTTTCGAATATACAAAACGTATCAACCAAGCTTGCTTTGCCAAGACGAATAGATTTAATTTCGGTGCCCGTCAAGACAATACCTGCAGTGAATGTTTCTATTAGTTCGTAATCGAAAGTTGCTCTTTTATTTCTAATATTTATTTGAGCTTGTTTCATAGTTTGTTTTTTAGTTGATTATATAGGAAAGGACGATATTTATTATGGCAGGAGTTAATAATATTGATATTGTTGCAACTCCAGTAAAACTCATTTGGTGTTCATCTTTGCCGGTAATGTAAACACCATAGCCAATATAAACAATATAAGCTGTGTATAGTGAAAATACCCAAAGAATAAAGAAATCTGAAAAGAATGGGAGGATTATAAACAGTGCATACATAAGTGATGAAGCATATCCAACAAATTGTTGAACTTTAGGTTCGTTTTTTGCTATGCCAAACCTTGGTAAAAACTCATTCAATATATACGATCCAATGTAATATCCTCCATAGACTGTAACAAGATTAATTATGGATTTTTTTAAAGCCATTTGTAAATTTCCATCTGGAACGAGCCAGAATCCTCCTATAAATGAGCTGAGTGCAATTACACCAAAAATTGGATGAAGATAACGATTTAGAAATCTCTCATGATTTTCGTTAGCCAATAATTTCCGCCACGAAACTTCTGGAGTGGTAATCATCTGAACTATTTTAAGTATAATCTCTTTGAACATTATATTTTTGTTTTTTGAATGGCAAAGGTAACGATTTCTTGTTACATGGTAAAAAAAGTGCGACTCTTAAAAAAAGAGTCGCACTTTATATAAAGTATTTACGCTAAATTATTTTGGTGTTGTTTTAGGAACTAATATAGTAATTGGTGCAGTAATATAAAGTTCAGGTTCCTTTTTTGAATTAATTCTAAAGTATCTATACTTGATATTAAGTTTTTCAGTCTCGGTATTATTTAAATCTGAAGTATTGTCATCTTCCGAATGGGTAGGTAATATCCTTGACATATTTGCAACAATTAAGTCATTTTTCAACTCTTCCTGTGCATTTTCTTGAGGTGTGCCAAATATCTCAAGTCTTATGTCAATAAGCATATCAGCATTTAAATTCTCTGGATGCTTGTCTTTAGGTACTTGGTAGAAACTAACACTTGCATTCTCTCCTTTTTTAGCTTTAAATTGATAAGTAAAAGGCCAACGATCACCAAAGTATGAGCTGCTATTAGTTATCCATACTGGTGGCGCAATTACACTTTCAAAATAAACAGTATCTGTTTCTGGGGCCGAAGTATTCATTATTACTTCTTTTTGATCTAGTACATCGGGTTTGGCTCCTAAATTTACTTTGTGAACTATACCGTTTTTTCCAATAGAAGTTGTTTCGGTTTCATCAGTTATTTGATAACTAAGGAATGCAACCGTACCTGGATTTAACAAACTTATTTCAGGTGATGTAATATAGTTTCCAGCAGCAGTTCTTGCATAAACTAATCCAGTAGCATCTCGTGTAATTAACGAGTACTCATTATTTCCGATATAAGACTTGCTACCCGAGTCGAGGCAGGAACTTAAAAATAGTGTTGCGCTCAACACTAATAATAAAGTGATTTTTTTTGTGATTGATTTCATTGTCGTTAAGTTTTTATTGTTAGAAATTAAATTTTAAACCTAATTGTATATCTAAGCTAAGTTTTTCGTCAGAATAGTAGGTTTTATATTCATTGTTTGCCTTGATATAGTATCTTCCACCTATTTTTCCGAATAGGCTTGTTTTGTTGTATAGAGGATAATTAATACCCACTCCTCCAGCTACCGACAGCTGTGGATTCTTTTGATTTATTTTTGATGACGTTTTATTTGCATACCCACTATTAATTAATGAAGGTATTATTTTTTCGTCACTATATTTTATTTTTCCATATATATCTTTCTCTATCATTGCGCCTGTGGTTACAAAAACATTTAATTTGTTTACATATAATAGCGTGTAATTTAGATTAATAGGTATTCCTAAATAATGAAATTGCGCTTTCTCTGCGTTGTTAAAATCCTCTGCCATATTTTTGGTCTCAGACGATAGGTAGGTATATATTAATCCAGTTTCAATTTGCATTCTGCGTGTTAAATTAAACGATGTGAGAATGCCAAATGAAACAGGTTGTTTGTGATTAGTTTCCGATTCAGGATTTACCTCTTCTTCTTGCGTGTATGCTTGCATTTTGCTCATTGTATAGTTGCCATACGAGTCATTTAGTGATGAGCGAAGTGTTGTTGGAAGGGTGTTGGTGTGCTGAGAAGAGGTAAAACCACTCTGCCCTGTAAGGGAAATAGCATACTTGCTTTTGTTTTTTGTTGTT
The DNA here is from genome assembly GCA_964495235.1 of uncultured Dysgonomonadaceae bacterium. GTDB lineage: Bacteria > Bacteroidota > Bacteroidia > Bacteroidales > Dysgonomonadaceae > UBA2632. Next base: position 7,560 of record CAZBVD010000041.1, read on the forward strand.
TTTGTATCATCAGTTATATCAAAAGAGCGTTTTCCCTCATTTATAAACTCTTGAATCATCTGTTGTTTTCTCTCTTCATCTATATCTGGCAATTTGTTTTTGTCTTTAGATGATTCATTGTTTGATGGTTCAACCTCTTCTTTTTCTTGATAATAAGCACTATTGTCTACAGTGTTTAAAGAGTTTTCTTGTTTTTTAGTTATACTTATAATAGATGCTTCCTCTTGTAACGATGAAACATTGTCTGTGAAAAGTGAGGAGCTAGATTTATCAATCTCGATTGCGCTTTGTTTTGTTATAAGCGGTTTTACTTCTTTTTCTTTGAGAGTTGGTTTTACTTGTTGTTCTGTATCATTTTTTGCTGTTTGTATTGGCAGCTCTTTGCTTGTATTCTGAAATAGAAAGAACACACCAATGAGCGTAGCAGCAACGGCAGCAACAGAAGATGCAATCCATTTTGTGTGAATCACCTTTGTTTGTTGCGTAGCAATAAGCGAACGCTCAAGGTCTTCCCAACCAGCAGGTGGAGCTTCGTGCTTGTAATCGGCAAGCTTGCTTTTTACAAGCTGTTTAAAAGGGTCGTTATTATTAAAGCTATCCATTGTTTTTAGCTGTATACTCGTTTATTTTATTTTTTAAATAAGACTTTGCTCTTGAATATTGAGAACGTGAAGCGGCTTCTTTTATACCAAGCCGTTTTGCTATTTGTTTGTGTGGCATATCTTCAAAAACATACAAACTAAAAACAGTTCTATAACCATTGGGTAATTCTTGAATCATCTTTAGTAGTGTTTCTTCGGTAATACTGTCGTCAAAGAGTTGTTCTAAGTTTTCGTCCATTGCCTCTTCTTGAATATCTTTCATATCGAAAAACACTTCATGCTTCCTTTTTTCTTTTCGGAAGTGTTCTAAAATAGTGTTCACAAACACTCGTCTCATCCATCCTTCAAAAGAGCCACGGCCCGAATATTTTTTTATTTGTGTGAAAACTTTTAGGAAACCATCATGTAGCATGTCTTGCGCGGTATCGCTGTTTTTGCAATACATCATGCACAAACCCATCATACGTTGAGCATAAGTTTCGTAAAGCTCTCGTTGTGCATTTGTATCTTGTTCCTTACATGCCTTTATAAGTTTCCGATTCTCCATTCTTTTAACCGCGTTCAATAGTATAGATGATTAAAATCTGAAAACGTTGCGTGACGTTCTATTTATTTTTTTCAATACTTGTTTGTTTAAAACCAATTATGTGTTTGAATGTTTAAAATTACAAGATATAAAAGAGTGGAAGCTTTTTTGTAGCTCCCGCTTAGAGTATTATTAAGACAATATATTAAATTACGAGATGAACGTGAAAATAGCATTGTTATAATTGCTAAAGGTGATATTTTTTCTTAATTTTGTTATTTGAATATAACCCCTTAAAATTCAGTAAGCATGAAGGATTTTTTTAAAATTGTATTAGCATCAGCATTAGGCTTCTTAGTTGCTAATACTCTTCTTTTTATTTTATCTGTAATTCTCTTCTTTGGCTTTATAGGATCAATGGTTGGAGATATGGGCAAAAGCACGTTTAAATTGAAAGACAACTCTGTGTTTCATTTAAAATTGTCAGGTCAAATTAACGAACGAGTATCAGAAGAAGATCCCTTTACTGCACTCTTAGGATCAAGAGTTCCTTCTACAATGGGACTTAACGATATCACAAATGGTATAAGAAAAGCAAAAGACAATGATGCGATACGTGGTATATACATTGACTCTCGTTTGTTTACAGCCTCAACGGCTACGCTTGCTGAAATAAGAGGAGAGCTCGTTAAGTTTAAAGAATCTGGTAAGTTTGTTGTAGCTTACTCCGATACTTATACACAAGGGGGATATTATATAGCATCTGTAGCAGATAAAGTTGTTATAAACCCACAGGGTATGCTTGATCTTCATGGAATGTCGGCCACACCTATGTTTTACAAAAATGCTTTAGATAAATTAGGTGTTGAGGTTCAGGTTTTTAAAGTGGGAACATACAAATCGGCAGTTGAGCCTTTTATTTTAACTGGTATGAGCGATGCCAATCGCGAGCAGGTATCTTCTTATTTAAACGATTTGTGGAACACAATAGGCACTGATATTGCAAAATCGCGCAATATCGATTTTGATGGCTTTAATGAAACAGTAAATAGTATGCCAATGTTGCAAGACGCTGATTTCTTAATGCAATCTAATTTAGTAGACACTTTGCTATATGAGTCTGATATGAAAAACTATCTTCGCTCATTATTAGATATTGATGAGGAAAAAAATATTCCATCTGCAAGTGTAACTGACATGAAATCGGTGAAGCCTACCAAAACAAAAACATCAAAGAATCATATCGGATTGTTGTATGCAGTTGGAGAAATAACTTCAGGTACAGGATCAAGTAATATACAAGATAAGTACTTGGTAAACGAAATAGATAAATTACGTAAAAACAAAGATGTTAAAGCTGTTGTTTTGCGTGTTAGCTCACCAGGAGGTAGTGCTTATGCATCTGAACAGATATGGAAAGCTATTGCTGACCTTAAAGCAGAGAAACCTGTAGTAGTGTCGATGAGTGATGTTGCTGCATCGGGTGGATATTACATTGCTTGTAATGCAGATAGAATTGTTGCTCAGCCCACAACTATTACTGGTTCAATTGGGATTTTTGGAATGTTCCCCAACTTGAAGCAGACAGCAGATAAAATAGGTTTAGATGTTGATATTGTTAAAACACACGAATTTGGAGATTTCGGCAACTTTGCTAGACCAATGAGAGAAAATGAGAAACAAATACTTCAATCGCATGTAGAACGTGGCTACGATTTATTCTTGACTCGTTGTGCAGAAGGTAGAAATATACCAAAAGACACCCTTGCTCTATATGCAGAGGGTCGTGTTTGGACTGGAAGTCAAGCAAAAGAAATAGGTTTGGTTGACGAACTTGGCGATTTGAGAACCGCTATTGATATAGCAGCAGGTTTGGCAGATATAGAAGATGACTATCTTGTATATGAGTATCCAAAAATGCGCACCTTTATTGAAGAGCTTTTCGATGAAAAACAAAAAGATATTGCTGCTGAGACAATTAAAGAATACTTAGGCGAACATTACAATTTGCTTTTACTTGTTAAAGATATAAAGGAACAAGACTATGTGCAAGCACGCTTACCATATAACTTTAATATAAACTAAATTGTTACTAATACACAAACAAGATTGTGTTTTTACTCTATGCTTAAACCTCAACTAAATATTAAAACAACTTTGATACCTTTGTCATGGATTTATGGCTTAGGTGTGGAGTTGCGTAATTTTTTGTTTGACAATGGTATTTTAAAACAAAAGGAGTATCCTGTTCCAGTAATCTGTGTGGGCAATCTTACAGTGGGTGGAACAGGCAAAACTCCACATATAGAGTATATTCTAAGCATACTGTCTAAGAAATATAAAGTAGCAGTGGTGAGTAGAGGGTATAAAAGAAAAAGTAGAAACTTACAAGTGGTTGAGGTAAACTCAGATGTGAAGAGGGTAGGCGATGAGCCCTTGCAAATAAAATTGAAGTATCCTAATGTAACTGTTATTGTTGATAAGAACAGGCGCAATGCTATAGAGTATCTCTTAGAGCAACAGAGTGAATTGCAGCCCGATGTTATTTTATTAGATGATGGTTACCAACACCGTTATGTGAAACCATCTTTGTCTGTATTGTTGGTAGATAGCAATAGGCCAATTTACGAAGACAGACTTTTACCAGCAGGAAGACTTAGAGAACCCTTTAGAAGAAAAGATAGAGCATCTATTGTTGTAGTTACAAAATGTGGTGCCGAAATGCAACCTATTGATTTTCGTATTTTTGCCAATGGACTTAATCTATATCCATTTCAATTGCTCTTTTTTACACGATTTAAATATAATAGATTGAGACCTGTTTTTCCTGAGTTGAATCAAGATAGTTATGGATTGGACGATATTAGAAAAAAACAGGTGTTACTTGTAACAGGTATTGCATCAACTAAGCCACTGGAAGATAAGTTGTCGAAGAATACATACAACTTGCACACTCTTTTCTTTCCCGATCATCACTTTTACAACAAAGATGATATTAAAAACATCGAAAAACGGTTTGCAGAACTATCTGGAGATAAAATTATTATTACTACTGAGAAAGATGCTGTTAGATTGCAAGCTTTACACTACATAAGCGATGAGTTAAAAGAAAAATTGTTTTACTTACCAATTAATGTGTCTTTCTTAGAAGAGACAGAAAAAGAATCATTTAACGAAAAAATTATTAATCATGTTAGAAACTATCAAAACAACAGCCGATTACCTAAGAGGTAAAATCGGGGAAGTGCCCAATACAGCTATTATTTTAGGGACAGGACTTGGTGAGCTTGCAAACCAAATAGAAGATAAGACAGAAATACCTTATCCAGAAATTCCAAACTTTCCAGTTT
>CAZBVD010000042.1:0-11603 GCA_964495235.1 uncultured Dysgonomonadaceae bacterium
TGACTTTGTATAATGTATGTGTAGAACATTTGAAGTAAGGTGTTAAATAAAAAAACAACCACAAACTAAATTGTAACTGCTCCATCAACTTTATGTAGCGAGACAGGGGCATAATCCCGGGACCTTCCCGATGTTATATCGGGACGCTCTAACCAACGCAGCTAAATAAAAAAAGGATTCATGCATTCGCTTAAATCCTCATCCCTTGATATCTTTAAAAGTAGCGAGACCGGGGCATGATCCCGGGACCTCATGATTATGAATCATGCGCTCTAACCAACTGAGCTATCTCGCCAAAAAAATAAACTGTATTTTGAGTTACATCTTCATCTGCTTCCCAAATTCGCGGTGCAAAAATAGTACAAGTTTTCTAATAAACCAACTCAAAGCCACTCAAATTTGAAAAATCAAGAAATAAATGCTTAAATATTGGTTTTTGCACACAAAATTTGATGAAAACACAACAATAACACCAATTGGTTGTTTACAAAAGTAATTAAGAAACAAATCATAATAAGATATAGAAGAATGGAACATACAATTGAATTTAAGATAGACGATAATAACCGTGGTAGCTTTTTTATCAATAAAGATGGCAAGCAAATTGCAGAACTAGATTTCGAACTCAAAGATAATGTGTTAAATGCCTTTCACACTGGTGTGCGCAAAGAACTAGAGGGACAAGGCATTGCTGCTAAATTGTTTGACAAACTTGTGGAATATGCTCGCAAAAACGATTATAAGATAATACCCTCATGCTCATACATTTTGGTTAAGTTTCGCCGTCGTCCCGACGAGTTTGCCGATGTATGGCAACGTATGGATGATGAGCCAACTGGTGCAGCCTGCGGAATACCTGGTAAATAAACTTTCGTAGATTTTACTTACCTAATATTATATACATAGAGGGCGTATAACTTAATACGCCCCTGTTTTTTTATATCTAAAAACAATCAGGCTCACATAATAAGCAAATAAAAAGAACTTAATACAAACAGAGGTTTATAGTACCAACTATCCTGTTCGTCTATAAAAAACAACCGTTAATCTATTTCATTTTGCTTTCTAGTGAATGAAATGTATTTTTGTATTTATCTATCTCTACAATGTAATTGAGCAAACAAAAGCTCATAACAATAACAATATTTTAATAATGAAAAAACTACTCCTATTTTTAACCATCTTCGTTACATTTACACTCTTAGCAAATGCACAGACCTCAAGCTCTAACGGCTCTATTACAGGCAAGCTAATTGATAATTCTTCAAAAGAACCTGTTATTGAAGCCAATATACGCATTCTTAATCAAAAGGATAGCACATTTGTTACAGGAAAAGCATCGGGTAAGAATGGCTCATTTTCAATACCTGTTAAAAACGGTAATTACATTGTGCACATCTCATATATTGGCTATACCGATGTATATAAAAATGCATCTATAACCAACAGCAATACTACTGTAAATTTAGGAACAGTTCCGCTAAGCGAAGATGGAGTGCTGCTCTCTGATGCTGTTGTAACCGCAAAATCATTGGAAATTGTTGTAAGGGGCGATACAGTGGAGTACAACGCCGACTCTTATAAAGTAGCCGAAAGTGCTGTTATAGAAGATTTATTAAAGAAGATGCCAGGCGTTGAGATAGATGCAGATGGCAAGATTACTGTAAATGGCCAAGAGATAAAGAAAATATTGGTAGATGGAAAAGAGTTCTTTAGCGACGACCCCAAAGTAGCTTCTAAAAACTTGCCCGCCAAAATGGTGGATAAGCTGCAGGTGTTAGAGCGCAGAACAGATATGTCTTTAATGACCGGATTTGAAGATGGCAACGAGGAAATGGTTATCAACCTTACAGTAAAACCCGGAATGAAAGAAGGGGTGTTTGGGAATGCATTTGCAGGCTATGGTAGTCAAGACAGATACGAAGCCAATGCTATGGTAAACTATATGCGCGACAAAGACCAATTGACTTTTCTTGGAGGATTAAACAATACAAACAACGCTGGTTTCTCTGACCTTGCATCGGCTATGTATGGTAGTGGTGGAGGTGGACGCGGTGGCTGGGGAGGAAGCAGCGGCATCACCAAATCGACCAGTGGAGGTTTAAACTTCAGCAAAGAATTTAAAGAGAATCTTACTCTTAGTGGTAGCGCTATGTATGGCGACACTGATACAGACAGAAGTTCAAGAGTTTATACACAAAACTTACTAAGCTCTGGCAATACTTTTGAGAAAGATTCTACTGAATCTAACAACTACAGTCAGAACATGAATATGGATTTCAGGTTGGAGTGGGAACCCGACTCAATGACAAAATTTATCTTTAGACCCAATGCTGCATTCTATAGCAACAACAATTGGGAAGAGAGCGAGTTTTCTACTGTAAATGCTGATGGCGATATCATCAACGAGGGCGACTCTCGATACATCTCCGAGGGAACTGGCAAAAGCATTGCAGGTAGCCTTGAAGTAAGCAGGAAACTGGGCTCAACAGGCAGGGTGTTGAGTGTAAGTGTTAGTGGTGGTGTGGACGACTCTGATAGTAATGGAGAAAGCAAGTCTAGCACATTTTACAGTTCAGAAGCCCCAGATATAATAGATCAAGTATTCAACAATACAAGCGATAGCAAAAATGTGCGTTTATACGCATCGTATGTCGAGCCATTGGGCAAAAACAACTTCCTGCAACTTGCATACAATTACAGATACAACCGCTCTGAATCTGAAAGAGATACAAGAAAAAAGGATACAACTACTGGAGAATATACAATATTAGACACTGATTACAGCAAAAGATTGGAAAACAACTTCTACAATCAAAACCTGGAGTTGAACTTTCGTGCATCGAGAGAAAAATACAACTACATGCTGGGTGTAAGCATGCAACCATCAAAATCGGAAAGTAAAACATTTAGGGGCCAAAACTTCGAAACTTTAGAGGAAGACCTTTCGCAAAGCGTTATCAACTTTGCCCCAATGGCACAGTTTAACTATATGTGGAGTCGCCAAAAAAACTTGCGCCTCAATTATTCTGGAAAAACAGACCAACCCTCGGTAACACAATTATCATCGGTACGGAATATTACAAACCCATTAAATATATCTTATGGTAACCCTAATCTAAAGCCTGCTTTTGGGCATAACCTGCGCGTGAGATATCGTAACTTTAACCCTGAGGCAAACAGTTCATACATGTTTATGGCAAATGCAGGATTCACAGTAAACGATATTGTTTCGTGGACAAAAACAGACCGAAACACGGGAGCAAGAGAATCTACTTACGACAATATAAGTGGAAACTGGAATACAAGTGCACGTTTTATGACCAACCAAACCTTGCGCAACATTAAGTTTTCAGTTTTCTCTATGACATTTGGTAGTTACAACAACTCAAATGGGTTCTCTTCAATTATAATAGATCCGGAAGAAACATCCATTAAAGAAAAAAACACAAGTAAAAGATTAAACCTGGGCGAAACATTGGGTGTAAACTACCGTTCAGACAAGCTTGATATGTCGGTAAGGGGAAGGGTGTCATACAATAAGGTTAAGAACACACTGCCCGGTCAGTTAGATCAAGAATATTTTAATTATGGTGGAACAGCAGAAACAACCATTTATTTACCTTTCGATTTCTTGGTTGAAAGCGATCTTAACTACTCTACTAACTCGGGATATGCCGATGGTTTTGATCAAAAAGAGGTGCTATGGAATGCTGCAATATCAAAACAACTTTTTAAACAGAAAAACGGAACAATTCGTTTCAAAATCTATGATATACTAAAAGAGAAAAGCGATATTAGTCGCTCTGTTACATCAAACTACATTAGAGACACCACCTCAAAAACGCTCACAAGCTACTTTATGGTTCACTTTGTGTATAGGTTCAATATCTTTAAAGGTGGATCAACTGCCGCTTCTTCAGAAACAGAAGGTAGAGGCAGAGGAATGGGTGGTGGTTATGGACGTGGTCGTGGACCACACTAATCCATGTTGATTACATGAGTTGCAATAAAGCCTATTTTACATAGAAACTATCGGTATAACAACTATATTTGCACAGATTCATAACAGAGAATGAGAAACAAAACAAAGTCAAACTTTTACTCCGACAATGTATTCATACATATAATTGTGTGGATCATAGTTTTTGGCTTGCCCCTATTCTTAGCAGATAGAGGACATGGTGTAAACTGGCCGTATTTTTGGCGACAAGTATCGGTAATGATTGGCTTTATGATTGTTTTCTACATTAACTATCTATTTCTGATAGAACAGTTTTTGTATAAGCAAAAAACCAAAGAGTTCATTATTATCAATCTGCTATTGGTCATAGCAGTAGGCGCACTCATGTATTTTGCACAAGATTTTATAATATCGCTCAATCTTGACGGACGACCTAGGCGAGGTCTAAGACATGGCCACAGGCGCTATAAAGGAACACAGTACATGATTTTTGCAAGCAACATCATCTCGCTATCGTTAGTAATAGGGCTTAGTGTAGCCATTAAAATGAGTGCCCGATGGTCAAAATCAGAAACAGAACGCAAAGAACTTGAAAAAGAGAGAACCGAAGCCGAGCTCAAAAACCTAAAATCGCAAATCAATCCGCATTTCTTACTCAATACGCTAAACAATATTTACGCCCTTATAGAGTTTAACCCACCCAAAGCCCAAGTTGCTGTGGAGGAGTTAAGCAAAATGTTGCGCCACTTGTTGTATGACAATAACGAAACCTTTGTGCCACTAATAAAAGAGGTAGAGTTTATTAAAAACTACATTGAGTTGATGAGAATTCGTCTGTCAAAAAATATTGAACTCACTACAAACATAGAATTAATACCCAGTTCATCAACACGCATTGCGCCTCTTATATTTATATCGCTTATCGAAAACGCATTTAAGCATGGCGTGAGTGGTAGCAAGAAATCTTTTATAGATATACAACTAAAAGAGAGTGCCAACGGAGTGGTAGAGTTTATTTGCAAAAACAGTGCTTTCCCAAAAACAGATTCAGATAAAAGCGGTAGCGGCATTGGTCTTAGCCAGGTAAAACGACGCTTAGAACTACTCTACCCCAATCAACACACTTGGATCCAAAAAATAGACCAAGACAACGACAATAGTGTATTCACATCGCATATAACCATCAATACAAAATAGAGCATATGGAACTTACCTGCTGGATTATAGACGACGAACCATTAGCAATAGAACTACTAGAGTCTTATGTAGCAAAAACCTCTTTCCTTAAGCTCACAGGCAGCTACGCCAGTGCTGTGGAGGCCATGAAGGATGCTACTACAGAGTCTGTCGATATTATTTTCCTAGATATTCAAATGCCCGAAGTGAGCGGAATGGAATTTGCCCGTTTCATAAAAGACGACACCCGCATTATTTTCACCACAGCCTTTAGCGAGTATGCCCTTGAAGGATACCGAGTGGATGCCCTTGACTATCTTCTTAAACCCATTTCTTATGCAAAGTTTCTTGAGGCAACAAAAAAAGCACTCACATGGTTTGAGATGAAACACTTGGCGCAGAGCAAAGACACACCAGCATCATTAACCACCCCTGGCCAAGAAGACGAGCAGATGTTTGTAAAAGCCAACCATAAGCTCATTCGCATACTCTTTAAAGATATTCTATACATAGAGGGCTGGAAAGACTATGTGAAAATACACCTCAAAGACAAGCCCTACCCCATTCTCTCACTCATGAGCATAAAGGGACTTGAAGAAACATTGCCCGCTACCAAGTTCATTCGCATACACCGCTCATTTATTATTCAGAAAAATAAAATTGACTCTATAAGTAAAAACAGGGTCACAATTGCTGGCACTGAACTACCCATTGGCGAGTCGTATAAAGCACAGTTTAATAGGATAATTGGCAATGAGTAATTGTTAATTATTAATGACACTTGTGCTGTTTTATCTTTTTGAATTGACTGATATTATTGGTTTTAGGGGTGGCGACATTGCATTCGCCTTCCGGATTGCAAATTGATTCCTCTCCTCTTTTGTTGCAATAATTTTAATTGCGCTTCACACACCCCGAAGAGCCGCAAGATTTAGAGTTAATAATTAAAACAGGGGATCTATTCCTTCATTACACTCTTTGCGTGCAACATGTATTTGTAATTTATCCGTGTTATCTGTGTGCTAATCTTACAAACATTTTGAGTGTAGATTTGAACTCAATCTTGAACCAATGGATTCAACTTTCAACTTATATTCTTCCAATATTGCGTCGTAGATTTGAAATTCAACTCCTGCTTTTCAAATCTTCTATTGTGAATCTTAACTTTAGCCCTTGTTTTTCAGATACTGTGCAATAGATTAAAACTTCAACCTCTACTTGCAATATATTGAACTGTGGTTCTGAGTTTTAACGCTTGTTTCTTGAATATGAAATCGCAGGTTTTACATTTAAGTCTTCTTTTTTTATTTTTCGGGCCGAGATGGATAGCTTTAAGATATTAACAGTGTGCTTAAACTAATGTATTGCTTACTCATAACCGATGTGCTAATCAACTTCCCATCCTTTTCCACATAGCAAACCCGCACCTCACTTTGGGGCTTTATTAGGCGCATCAGGCTGTTCTAAGAATGCTAGCTTGACTTACTTTACATCTCTTTGTTGGGTTTAGGCTTAAATGGCTGCTTTGAGCCTAAATGAGACCCCTAAATACCGCTACCTTTTCTAGCTTATTCTGTGAAACAATTCACACCCATTGGCTGCTTTTTTTGTACCTACTCACTATCATATATGTGAGTTTTATCGGTTCAGCATCGGTTTGGGTGGTCTAAACCGATGCTATACTCTATCAGTTCACGGTTCAGGGCCTATATAGTAGGCCCGACCTGAACCTATAGAACATTAAACCTTAAAAGGACAATTTATTTGTGTTTGTTCTTATATAGGGTTCTCTCTCTTTTTATCATGAGAAATAAGCTTACCTCTTGTCATTTATAGAATTAACAACATTTCTGACACCTAAGAATGACCACGAAGCCCTCATTAGGTGTATTTATAATAGCATACTCAATAAACCCTACTATTTCTAAGTATTTCATCAAATTACACCCCTCATAACTTGCTGTTCTTCATTATTTTCTGTAACTTACCACCCACAAAACAAACACTTTTTAAAAGGCCAACATCATGAAAAGATTTAATTTGTTTTTCGGAAAGTTTTACAGAAACTGTGCCTGGCTCTTCTATTTTACACCCATTGCTGTTTTGCTAATGATATTTGTGGTTGCATCTTGTGGTACAAAGCCTGGTGCAGCAACGAAGCAAAAAGTGGAAATGATTAGCAATAAAGATAGCACAGAGTACACACTTATTGTGCTTGATGTGGGCTACGATGGGTATATAGCCACACAGCCATCGGCTGAGTTCTACTCTCAAAGCTATTATGAGAGTTGGAATAGGCAATATGTTTTGGAGTGGAACAGACGCTACAGAGACCCCATGCGATATGGTGGGTTTTATGAAACCAGAATTGACTACGACCCTATAGAGGATTATGGCCTTGAGCTAAATTATAGGCTCTATTATTACTTTCAGTTTATAAAAGACAAATATGGCATTGTATTGGTAGATAGAGGACGATAGGAGATGCCCTATGGATATTTGCTATATAAGTGAGGATTACTAATGAGTATGCCAATATAATTGTAGCAGATGAATAACAAAAAAAGCGTATTTATGAAAATACGCTTTTTTTTGATTACACAATCATTGTTATAATAATTGAATGGGTTGTTATCTAGTACAGTTGGCCAACCATAGCTCACCATCCTTTAACATGTTTATAGTAAGTTTACTCTCATCGATAATTATAATACTACCTTCAGCCCAACCTAATGAATAGCTATTCTCTCCTTTTTTAATTTCTTTATCTTTAATACTTGGGATACCATCAGAGAAATTAAATGTATATTTATTTCCTATTTTTACCACAGTAACACTTCCATCGTCATTAGAGATTGATTCATCGCCACTTGTGTAACTAACCCGTCCTTTATATTTACCAACAAATAGATCGTTGTCTTTGGGGTCATCATCTTTGCTACACGATGTCAATACTAATATTCCTAACCCAATTACTGCTAATAAACTTAATAACTTCTTCATAATAATTTATATTTTAGATTCAACAATTTAAAGAAATGTATTTGATTGATATTTGTATCATATTATCAAATACAACTATCAAACACAGAAATTCTCTTTATTGTTCACCATAAAAATAGCAGGAAGGATGGAAATTAACATTTGGGGAAACGCACCAATAGAGTTAAAAAGTGCTTTGAATAAACACACAGAAGCTATTTTAAAGGTTGCTACATGTTCTTTACTCAAAGCAAAAAGGTTTCATTATATTTGCAAATATAAACAAGTTGGTAACAGTATTGCAATTAAATGAAAATAAAACTTTAAAGCATCATGAAAACAATAGGTTGGGTTTTAATAATTATGGGTGTGCTATCTATTTTTAATAGAGGCGTGTATCTATCTTTTGAAGGAGTTGCAACGTCTCTGGTGCCTATAATTGCCGGTATTATCTTATTGGTAAAGGCATCGAAGGACAAAGAGTAGTTTCACAAAAAACAATTTATTATATTAGCTGTTCACTCTTAACTCTTAACTCTTAACTCTTAACTATCAACTTCCTACTCCGTCCAAAAACTCCCCACAAAGTAAGTCTTAGCCTTTCCCCCAATAATTACCCTATCGCCCTTGTTGCGACAATACAACTGCCCCATCCTATCGGAAATTTGCATGGCATAGAGTTCTTCTTTACCAAGTCTTGACGACCAAAAAGGAACAAGCGAGCAGTGTGCCGAGCCTGTTACAGGGTCTTCCAAGATAGATGCTTGCGGAGTGAAGAAACGCGACACGAAATCGCAATTGTCTCCTTTGGCCGTAACAATTACTCCACCAGGGTCAAGGTTTATTTGGTTGAATAATTGTTGGTCTAGTTTGATATTTGCAATGTCTTGCTCCTTGTCATACACCAGCAGATAGTCTCTAGATTTGTACACCTCAAGAGGTTGTATGCTCAAAGATTGTTTTATTATTTGCGGAAGCTGTGCTGCAACAGGCATTCGCGATGGGAAATCTAAGTAGTAGAGGTTGTCTTGTATAGACACTGTTAAATCTCCACTGGCTGTTTCAAATAGTATCTTATTATGAGGATAGTTTAGAATAGACTTTAGGCAATGCGCAGTAGCAAGTGTTGCATGGCCACAGAGGTCCATTTCAATTTCGGGTGTGAACCATCGCAAATGTATTTTATTGCCTTTATCTACAAAGAAAGCTGTTTCGGGAACTGCATTCTCTTTTGCTATTTTCAACAACAGGTTGTCAGGCAACCACTCTGAGAGAGGAACAACACAAGCAGGATTGCCACCAAACATTTTGTCTGTGAATGCATCAATTTGATATAGATTGAGTTTCATAATTGTTTGTTTTTAAAATTGCTTTCTGTTTATATACATTGTCTGCAAGAAGAATCAATAATGATATTTACGCCTATTGCCAATAAAAAACAGAGTTATAACAAAAAGTGACATAGCCTCTGCCAATACAACAGACAGCCAAATACCATCTACTCCCCACAAGAGGGGAAAAATTAAAACAGCTCCTGTTTGAAATATAAGAGTTCGCATAAATGCGATAAGGGCCGATATTAAGCCATCATTCATGGCAGTAAAGAAAGATGAGCCAAAAATGCCAACTCCAGAAAAGAGGAAGGAGAAAGCGTAGAGATAGAGAGCTCTTTGTGTCATGTCCATCAAGCCCTGATCGTAGCCCACAAAAACCATAGACATGGGTTTTGCAAGAACCTGGGCCAAAGCAAACATGATAAGCGAAAAGCCTGCCATAATTACGACACTCTTTTTGAGCAGTCCCTTCAGTTCATGATAGTTTTTTGCTCCAAAATGATAGCTGATAATGGGTGCAGCGCCAACAGCATAGCCAAGATAGACAGATATGAAAATCATGTTTATATACATTATCACACCATAGGCAGCAACACCGTCTACACCTGCATATTTTAGCAATTGCATATTAAATAGAACACCCACAATAGACATTGATATGTGATTCACAAACTCCGACGAGCCATTGGTAATGGTTCTGAGCAGTGCTTGCCCATCGAATTTAGTTTTGGTTAGTTGCAAAAGACTGCTGTTTTTTCTACCAAAAAAGAACAGAGGGATAACACCCCCAACAAACAGACTGAGGGTTGTAGCTGCTGCTGCTCCCACCAAACCCCAAGAAAAAACAACTATAAACAGTGCATCAAGCAGAATATTAGTAACACCAGCAGCAATGGTTATGTATAGCCCAATCTTAGGCTTTTCTGCTGTAGCAAACAGTATCTGAAACTCGGTTTGAAGTACAAAGGCCGGAATTGCTATTGCAACCAATCGGCCATAAGTGATACTATCTTCAAGCAACTGCCCTTCTGCCCCTAATGCGGAAGCAATGGGTCGCATAAAAAGAATAGCCAAAACGGCTAAGACAATACTGATGGCTAACGATATATAAATAATAAGCGAGAATATCTTGTTGCCCTTTTCCTTCCCACCTTCGCCTATAACCTTGGCAATTAATGCACTACCCCCAGTGCCAAACATAAAGCCTACACTCCCCAAAATCATCATGAGAGGCATGATAAAGTTGACTGCAGCTAAGGGTGTTTTACCTACAAAATTGGATACAAAGAAACCATCAACTACACCATAAATGGAGGTAAACACCAACATGATAACAGCTGGAAACGTGTAGCGCAATAACTTTTTATAGTTAAAGCTATCGGATAGTTTAATCATTTACTGTTGAGCTCAAACCAGCGTTTTACAAACTCGGCAACAGCCAGTGCTAACTCTTTTAAATCCCAATTAGTTGTATTTAAAGTAATGTGATAAGCACCTCTCTCTCCCCAACCATTATCTGTGATAAGAGCACGCGTTTGGGCACGGGTTTTATCTATCTTGTTTATTTTTCGTTTAAGCTCTTTGGCATTCAAACACTTATCTTCTGATGAACGCTCCCTGCAACGACGGATTTTAGTTTCAAAATCAGCACATACAAAAATATTGAAAGGCTCATATTCACTGAGCAATACATCAGCATTTCGGCCAACAATAACGCAGTTTTTTCCTGCCTTGGCAATCTCTTCTATCACCCGCTTTCGTTCTAAAAGAAGATCTATATGAGTGGAGTCGACAGAAACAGTAGAAATAGATTGGTGTAAAGCAAGTGGCACATTTTGCCATCTATCTTGCTCAAGTGTGCGTTCTATATAGTTCTCATCCATTCCTGTGTTTGAGGCAATTGAAGTTATTATTTCTTTATCGTAATAGTCATAGCCTAGCACATCGGCAAGTTCCTTACCAAGCTCTCTGCCACCACTGCCAAACTCTCTGCTGATCGTTATTATTTTCATGTTATTAATGTTGTTCATTGTTCTCTTTAATGCAAAGATACAAAGAGTAGTTTAGATGGTAATAGAAATGGGGGGTATATTTTTTTACTGTTGGCAGGTCTTCACCATCCGCTACAAAACGGAATCTTTAGTTAG
>CAZBVD010000043.1:0-11574 GCA_964495235.1 uncultured Dysgonomonadaceae bacterium
TTGTACGCCCCAACACATACAAGTAACCATCCTCGTCAAGATAGCCCATATCCTCAGTTCGCAACCATCCGTCAACGATACTCTCTGCAGTTGCCTCAGGGTTTTTCCAATATCCTTTCATCACATTTCCACCACGAATAACTATTTCGCCTTTTTCACCAACAGGTAGTGTATTCATATTGTCGTCAACAATCTTAATATCCATTCGTGGCACTGGTTTGCCCGACGATCCAAGCTTGTGAAACTCCGTGCTGTTTGCCGAGATAATAGGCGACGCCTCCGAAAGACCATAACCTTGATACATGGGAATGCCAATTGCGTAGAAAAAACGTTGCAATTCAATATCAAGCAATGCACCACCACCAATAAAGTATTGTAGATTGCTGGCAAAGTTTTTTCTAACCTTCGAGAAGATAATTCTGTCGTAAAAAGCCACTAAAGGCTTCAGCACTGCGCGCTTACCACGTCCTTTGTTATATCCCTCTGCGTTATAAGCATAAGCCACCTTCAATCCTTGTTGGAAAAGACCATAAGCCATTTTTCCTTGTTTTTTTATACCACTCTCAATATTATTTCTAAAGTTGCTAGCCAAAGCTGGAACACTCATCATTAAGTGTGGATTTATTGCTTTAAGGCTTTTTGGCACATTGCGTAGTATCTCCATGGCGCTCTTTCCTGCTGCAACCGAAGCAATAGAAGCACCAACTTTCATAAAAGCATATACACCAGCGGTGTGGCCAAACGAATGGTCCCAAGGAAGTATCAACAACATGCGGAAATAAGAAGGAATGCCATTTAGTAAATCAACAGCTTGCTCCACATTACATACATAATTATTGTGCGATAGCATAATTCCTTTCGGGTTGGCAGTAGTGCCTGATGTGTAAGATATATTTGCCAGGCTATCTGGTTTTACATCTGCTATACGCTTTTCTACTATAGAACGGTCTGCTTTAAGTAATGCATCACCCAATTTTAACACACTCTCTATATGTATCTCGGCCTCTTCTGCTTCCACCTCAGGGTCTAGCAAAATGTATTTTTTTACAGTAGGCATCTTATCTTTTAATGGTCGCAACTTTTTTATCTGCTGATTAGATGCTAAAACCAATATCGAGTCGGAATGATTTATGCGGAACGTAATGTCCTGTTCTGTATCAAGCTTTACCGATAAAGGTACACTTACAGCACCAGCATGAAGTACACCAAGCTCCCCAATTACCCAATTGTTTTTTCCTTCCGACATAAGTGCTACGCGCTCTTCCGCTTCAACGCCCAATGCCATTAATCCCGCTGCAAAACGGATAGCCTTTTCTTTTACTTCGCTAAAAGTAAGAGCTTTATAATCTATATTATCAAGAGCTTCGTATAAGTAAGGGTTTTGTCCATATTTTTCTACCGTCTCGTTTAATAGCTGTATTATTGTTTTTCCCATTTCAAACTTGTATAAAATATTCAAAAACAAAACTACACAATTTTTGTAAAGTATCCTATAGCTTCGTGCTTTTAAGGCTGATATTTGAATGAGTTTATTCGTGTAAAAAACCATTAAGCTTACATCTTCCTTTATTTAAGTAAAAATCAACTCATAAAACTTAACAAGCGCTCTCTTTTAGTTCTAGATTCTTATCTTTGCATACTTAAGCAAAAAAGAATGGAACAACAGAGCACAACAGCGCGTGAAATTAATCAAAAATACGAAGCAGTAAATCCGTTAATAGTATTTCCTATCATAGCAATGTCTTTGCTTATGATAACTGTGGATTCTACCATAGTTGCTACAGCATTGCATGCTTTGCAGATTGATTTGCAAACTTCTGTGAGCTGGGCAGGATGGACACTAACAATTTATTCATTTGGCTTTGTTGTTATGCTCCCATTGAGTGCTAAGTTGAGCACACAGTTTGGACACCGACGCATCTTCTTAGCTTCCATAGCCATGTTCACTATAGCGTCCTTGCTCTGCGGTCTATCCACAAATATATACACCCTTATTGCTATGCGAGCCTTACAAGCTATTGGTGGCGCAGGAATTACACCCTCTGCAACAAGTCTTATTGTAAATCATTTTCATCAATCGCGTGACAAGTTTTTGGGCCTATTTGGAAGTATGTTTGCAACAGGTAGTATGATTGGTCCTATTTTTGGTGGAATTTTTGTTACTTATTCTACTTGGCACTGGATATTTTTCATCAATATTCCCATTGGAATAGCTGTTTTTGTCTTGGCTATGCGCTTTATACCAAAATCTAAACCAATGGATGGAGATAGAGAAAAATTAGACTTCCCCGGAATGCTCTATTTAGCTGGAGGTATTATCACAGCAATGTATGCCGTAACCTATTTAGGAGAAACAACAACTGATATTAATATTCCTTTTTTCATTACTTTGATTTTGGCTTCATTAGTACTTTTCTCATTGTTTTTTAGACATATAAAACGTGTGAAGTTTCCTTTTATCAAACCAAGATTCATTTATGGCAAAGGTTTTGGCGCAATAAACTTGGTAAACTTAATACAAACAGGAATGACCATTGGAGGTATTTCTCTTATACCCCTTTATGCAGTAAGTCGATATGGAATAAGCGAGTTACACTCTGGCACATTGTTAGTTGGTGAGGGTTTAGCGTCTGTAGTTATGTCTGTAATAATGAGCATTTACTTACGTCGCACTGGTTATCGCCTTCCCATTTATATTGGTTCTATTATACTTGCTTTAGCGTTTGCCCTTCTTTCACTTCAACCCCTATTTGGAATAACAAATTTCGTGTGGGTTTTCACAACCGTACTTCTCATAGGTTTTGGGTTAGGAGTGATGAGCCCTGCTGCTCGCAATGCAGGCATTCAATTAGCTCATGAAGAGGCTGCCAGTCTTGCTGCAATTCGGTCGTTGGGTTTGCAAATAGGACAGATTGTTACAATTGGCGGAGCAACCTCAATTATAGCTGCAGCAAATAATCCTAGTCAAGCTCATGCATACGTTTATTTAGGGTTGGCGGCGATATTCTTAATGGCAATTGTTGTTATATCGCGTGTTCCGGAGAGTAGGGGGAATTGGTAGGGAGATAGAAAAATTAAGCAGCTACTTGTTTGTTATTCAAAATCTAACATTCCATAAGTTTGAGAATATGGAATGCTTATATCAATTATTTTAAAGTCTGGAGTTGATCCTTTTTTTAAAGTTCCCAAAGTTCTTTTTGAACGAGCATCTGAAGTAACAAAGTGTGTAATACTTTTATCTAAGTCGGCTTGTGCAAACAGTTTTGAGTCATTAGGAATTATAGCGCGTGGTTTAATTTTCTCTTTTGCCAGGCTGTTTTCGTTGAAAATCACTTTTGCGAATTCTCCTGTTTTTTTTGCATGGTCAAGGTTAAAAGGGATTATTTGAATATTTCTTAAAGGCAAGTCTTCTAATTTTCCACGAACACAATATTCTGCAATGGTAATAGTTGAAACTTTAAGAATAATATTATTTTCTAAGAAGTATCTAAAGTAACCTATAGCATTCTCGTGTAAAGGGTCCTCATCATTCAAAAGACGGATAAAGAAACTCGTATCTAATAAAACGCTTTTATATTTCATATCCGCCTCTTAAATTAAACAACCATTCATCAGGATTGATTCCCTTCCAATTTTTCTTAGCCTTTGATATTAATTCATTTAAATAGTCATTATCAAATTTCGGATTGTAATCAATTAACTGGATAAGCTTTAAAGATCTTGTATCTATTTCTCCTGTTTCAATATTTTGTTTTCCATTAGCTCTTACTCCAAATTTTTTATAAAGTAAGTTTTGTTCTTGCTCTTCCAAAAAAACTTTTCCAGTATCAATTGTAATTGAACCATAATCAAGCGTATCTAAATGTATATTTGCTTTACTTTTACCTCCAGCATTTGTTAGTAACCCATAAAAGTACAATTCAGCATCTACCCAAATGTTTTCTGTTCTGTAAAACTTAGTTTGAGGAGTTATACTCAGCTCATAATCATTTTTTAAGGACGTTTTAATATCAAAAGTATAATTCTTTTGAATTGAAAGAGTTTGGATATTCTCAAATGCTAATGCTGTTTTAATATCTAAAAAGTCGATAGAATTATTCGCTTGCACTTGACCTATTATAGCACTAAAACCAATAATGGCTTGTATACTTGTTTTGAAAATGTGTTTAACAGAACCTTCTTTAATATCATAGGTAATTAAAGGTCTATCTTTTTTATTACTAGGATATAACAAATCTTCTACATCTTGCAATAAACTAGCAATATGTTTAATGTCATAATTATCTGGATTTAAATCATTATTACCAGATTTGCCTATGACTTTAATCTCTATGTTTCCAATTTTATCCATCGCATACAAATATACAAATATTTTTTCTTTATTGTGATTTGGTTAGATAGTTTTTCTTGGTGTGGATCTATTTGTTTATAAGTTTGATTGTTTTGCTAGATGCTCGAACTAAATTAGCAGTCAAAATCTAATAAATATCTTAATTCTGATAATTTTAAAAGTTTGTCCAACTCTATTTAGTTCAGCGCTATTGTATTGCATCAGGTTTTCAGATTAAAATAGATGACTTTTCTTAGTAATCATTCTCCAAAGCAAAAATCAAAGCACTGCTTTATCTTTCTTATATGCTATAATTAATAGCAACTATACCTATCTCTCAATCTTAACAGATGATTCAAATTCTTTTAATGTTTTCCCGCTCTTTAGTTTCCATTCAGTGAGCCCATTTGAGTTTCTACCAAGTATTATTGAAGATGCTGTTGAGGGGCTAGAAAATATATAGTCTTCTAAAAAAAGATAAACATCACCAACAAGTTTTATTACACCTTCATCAATTAATCTTTGTCTTAAATTTAAGAATCCACGAGTCATTGAGGAAACTGTACTTCCTGCGGCTTTAGATTCTTTAAAAACTACAAATCCTTCAGATGTAGGTTCACCCTTAGCATCAGCTCCACGAATGGCTTTAATAAAAAAGAAGTCTTGTCTTATTATATGTTTTAAATCTCTTTTTTCTTCAAATACTTTATGTCCGAGAGTGTTTGTTAAAACCTTAATATTTTGAATAAACTCTTCCATCTCGGCTGTGTCTGATTCTGAAATTGAAGATTTCTTTAATCTTATTATTATCCTTCGTTTTTTTTAATTAACTCCCACAAGTAGATTTATTTAAAGCTGAGACATGTCTTTGAATATTTTATATGCTTTTTCTAAGTTTATTGGCCTAAACCATAAAGATAGAAGTAATATTTCACATATAGAAACATAATTTCCAATAATTCAAACCTCTTCATGAAAACTGTGTGAGATTTTGAAGAACTGCTACTGAAAGTTATGTGATGGTTTTTTGATTATGAAAAAACATTCCATCTCTTTCCAATCTTCATCTTCTAATAAACCTGCCTCACATTATCTTTTGCACTCATCAGATATCTATAAAAACTTAATTCGATTGTTTTGTAAAGAGAGCTTTCTTGTATTGTTCTTGAAAAATAAAAAATAACTCTCTCCATATTCCCATCCCACAAAAACCCCTCTCTCCCAATCACTTGTAACTACTATCTTCCACCAAAAATCATCCCTCAAACAGGAATTTATTGCATTCTCTATATGTTTTAAATACTACAACACACAAAAACCCCTTTGTCTACGGACAATAAGAGTTCCATCTGTTGAAAATTGAATTGTCCATGGACAAAATGTTTTAAAGAACATTTTTGTTGGTTTTTTTGCTGACAAAAGAAAATAAATGCCATAAACAATTATTTCTACGGCGACGATAGGATTTTTATGAGATAAGTGAATAATTTTCTACAAACAATATCAATTTTATCTCATAAATAGATCGTTGACATTCAACAATGTGATTTAAATGGCATATTCGTCACTTCTTTCCTATAAAATATGGATTATATGCGATAATAAACTCTTCGTCTGTGGACGAAGCAATTTTTATCTGTTTCTACAATTTTGTTCACGTGGGAAATGTTTGTAAAAGATAATCTCTACTTTTATTCCATGAAAACGAGTAGTAAAATACGACGAAATAAGCATTAGTTTTAGAGTTTGATATCGGCATCTATTTTATTGAGCTTTTTAGCTTCAATCTGAGGCATTTTTATAGGAATTTGCTTGCTATATTCAACTATTTTCACTATCTTTATATAGAGTAACACAACAATTCATTTAATACGCTTAAAAACACTATAATCGTTAACCGTACCAGAAGGTTTAGTTCACACTATGACAGATAATTCAAATACTCAAATCTTGAAATCATGAATAAATTAAACAACCAAAAAGTGGAAATTAGAAGACTTCCTTACACACGAATGCTTAAGTCTGAAATGGCTGATTATGCCGAGAAAATAATAAACATAGTTGAAAGCCACAGTTCAAAGTCGGCAATAATAAATCCTTTACTCGGTGTATTGTTGGCAAAAGAACCAGAAATAGCTATGCTTCGATTGAGTTATGGGGTAGACACCGAGCGACTAAGAGCCAATAAGTTGAAAGGAATGATGAAGCTAACAATTAGCTCCTTTAAGCTTAATGTGAGAATGCTAAGTTTGTCAAACCAAGCGTTTGATATGCATTTTGTTCAGAATGCTATAAATAGTCACTTACGCTATTTAAATAAATGCAGGAACGACAAAGAATTGAACCAAAAGATTGCTGGATTTCTCGATCTAATGCAGTCTAATAAACACTTTGCCGCTACTGTAAAAGAATTTAATTTAACAGAAGATATAAACAAGATAAAGAGAGCTCACAACTTGTTTAACGAGGTGTCTGATAACAGAGTGAATTTGCTTGCTAAGCGACCTATTATTTCTACTCAAAACATTCTTAAAGATTTGTTTGATATAATAGACAATCTTTTTAAAGGAATAGAGGTGGCACACTTAGTAAATTCTATTTCGGTTACTAACGGTGATGGATCTGAAGATTTAGCTCCATTGATTAACGAGTTGAAGCAGCTATCCGATATGTATTACAAATCGTATGCTATTCGCAAAGCCAATAATAAGCGGAAGTCTGACAAGGAAATACAGAACGATTTTGATTTGAGCTATTCAGTAGAAAGTAATGAAAGTGTTGCTAATATGGATAGTCCAACAAAAGGAATAACCACAACTTTAAATAGCAATGAGAAATATTATCCATCGCAGGTATACCAAACATCTATTAAGCAATTGGATATTCCATCAGGTAAAACAAGCACAATTAACTTGAATGGAGATTCTACTATTGAAACAAAAGCTACATTTAATAGAGATTTGCTGCTAGAGATAGGTCGACCGAGTAGTAGCTAAAATATTTCCTAAACTGTTTGTTTAATTTGGCTGAAGAGGGGGAGGAGTAATAACTTTTACCACTTACCTGCATGCCCAAGAATAAAAACTTTAAAGCCATTAATATTTTTAATCTAAAAGATAGGGCATATAACTATTTATTATATATTTGCTATCTCTAATCGAGTAATTTTATAGTAATAACCTGTTTAAAAATAAAAGCTATGTCTGCGAAAGAGATTAAAGTGCTTATTGCACGCTTGGAAGAGATTGAAAACCAATTTGCGGAAGCAGATTATGAGTCTGACGATTTGGATTTTTTAGATGAATTAGAAGATGAAGTGCTTGAAATAGAAGATGAACTGGGTGGTTTTTCTTACGATGATAATTATGCACTTTTGAGTAAAGCAGAGAAAATAATTGCTAGAATTAAAAAAGACAATGATTTTTATGATCCAGAAGAAAATCTGGATATGATGTTCCCCGATAGATACGACGATGATTTTGACGATGAATCAATATCGTACGATAGTGTTTTTGGGGACGATTAAGAACAAATAAAGTAAAAGCCAGCTATAGCTAATTATTTGGCTTATTAGCTGGCTGTTTTTTTTAACGCTATGTAATTTGGAGCCGTTGCAATCCAACGGCTTTTAAGTGTATTACTATTATTAGATTGTCTGTAGTAGAGACTTGTTGTATAACTCTTGATTAAACTCTGCTAAACTTTAAACCTAACGAATTATGAAACTGATTGGTAATATTATATGGGTTGTTTTTGGGGGACTTATTGTTGCTATTGAATATGCAATAGCAAGTATTCCTTTTTTTATATCAATTATTGGTATTCCTTTCGGAATTCAGAGCCTAAAAATGGCAAGTTTTGCGCTGTGGCCTTTTGGCAAAAAAGTTATAGCTACAGATAGTAGCACAGGATGCTTGTCCACATTTATGAATGTTTTATGGTTTCTTATCGGAGGTATTACAATATGTCTTACTCATTTCGGTTTTGCGCTACTCTTTTATATTACCATAATTGGCATACCGTTTGGCAATCAGCATATGAAATTGGCAGGCTTGGCCTTAACACCCTTTGGACGTATAGTAGTAAACAAGTAGATGTGCAATAGATATTTATAATAAAATTACATTGCTACACCAATCTATAACTTTTGTTTTTTGATGGTGTAAATGCACCGTTTTCCTTTAAGTATATCTTAATAGAATCTATCAACTCATAATCTGTTTGTTCTCTATTCTTTCCATATTTAGCAGGCACACCTTGCACGGTTATAAAACTCACTTTATACACTTTGTTCATTTCTAAGTGATTGCCCTTATAATAAAGCTCTTGTATTTTTTCACCATCAGGGTTTTCTATTCTCACATTAAGGTGTAAACCAAATACACGCTTAGCATAACCTCCCATTTGTTTCATTGGGTTGCAAGCAAATGTACGTGTCAGGTTTTCCTCCATCATCTCTTTTATTTCCTTACCGGTTAGTTCTACTACAGAAATTGGCGGATTCATTGGAGCCATATTGTACAACTCATTCTCGGTTATCTCTCCTTTGGCTATTGGAGCACCATAACGCCATCCATTCGAAAAGCAAATATCAGTGTTAGTTACAAAACATGCACCCTGATGCATTAATTCATCCAAAGTAGCATTAAGGGTTGTGTATCTATGTAATAGCTTATCTGTTTTTCCAACAACATTGGTTAGGATATTTTGATAGCCCATTAAGGCATTGTCAACCAATTGTTTCATTTCTTTATTTTCGGCAATTGATGTGTCAATTGTATGCAGTTTATACTGATGCGATGCTATTTTACCATCTTCAATATTTAGTGTCATTTGACCCATAAATGAACCATGACAACCACATTGTATTACTAGTGTTCCATTTGTTTCTAATGCTGTATATAAACGATTATGCGTGTGAGCGCTTAAGCATACATCAATTCCGTTTACTTGCTTCAATAGCTCAAAATCTTGTGGCAGTCCGTTGTGAGAGAGCAATATTATCAAATCTGCACCATCATCTTTTAGTTTTCCAATTTCATCAGCCACCTCCTTTATACCATTGGTAAACTTTAAATCTTCGGCAAAAGAAGAAGGCATAACTTTATCTACAATGAAGGCTGCAACGCCTATAACACCTATTTTTAGATGCTCAACTTCAAACATCTTTGAGGGTAGAGTAAAGAGCTCGCCGTTTGGTTTATAGATATTACAAGCCAAATTTGGATAGGATAATTGATTGGTTAATTTCTTAAGTTGTTCTGGACCGTAAGCAAATTCCCAGTGACTTGTCATTGCATCAAACCTCATTTTGTTTAAAATGGGTATCATTGCTTCGCCTTTTGAATCTACAATAGGTTTTGTTCCGTGAAAAGTGTCTCCTCCATCAAACAATAAAGTGTAAGGGTTTTGTCTTCTTATCGCTTCAATTTTAGTATAAAGACGAGCATAGCCACCTGCTTCCGCAATATATTCGCCATCTTCATCGTAAAACAACTCATTGTGCGGTGCGATGTATCCGTGTACATCATTGATAAATAGGATGTCAAGTTTCATATTTTATCAGGTTAGTTGATTAAAATGTATTTCTTTTGCTCGCAAGTCTACTTGCTCGTGTATGATTTTGTAAGTCTAAAATACTGTTTTTTTACTCTCCACCAAAATGAGGTTCAATCTCCTCCACATACAACTTGTAAAACGCCTCTTTAATTTCATCACGAACCCTAATATATTCACTCCATATAAACTCGTCTGTTCCTACAGCATCCGATGGATCGTCGAAACCAATATGAAGACGATGCTTTACCTTGCCAATGAATGTTGGGCAAGTTTCGTTTGCGCCACCACAAACGGTGATTACATAATCCCACTCATCGTTCAGATATTTAACCACCGAATCGGAAGTGTGTTTGCTAATATCAATGCCAATTTCATCCATTGCTTTTACAGCACCCGGATTGAGTTGTCCCGAAGCTTCTGTTCCTGCAGAGTAAACGGTTATATCTTTGTTGAACGATTGTAAGAAACCATGAGCCATTTGACTTCTACAGCTATTGCCTGTACATAAAATTAGTATTTTCATAATTTGCTTTTTTAGTATATGTAGTATATGAACAAATATTCATTTTTGTGGAATCTTTATCATCGATGCAAACTGACAACCAAGTCAGCTGTTTACTGATTGCTGATATGCTCTTAACTTTTAATTTTTAACTCTTAACTCGTTTAAATCGCTCCAAATATCAACCCCGAAGCCGTAGCCATAATCACTACAAGTGCCACATACACCAAAGTTTTTTGTGTGCCAATAACGCCTCTTATCACCAACATGTTGGGAAGCGAAAGCGATGGTCCGGCCAGTAGTAAAGCCAATGCAGGACCTTTGCCCATTCCTGCAGCCATCAATCCTTGAAGGATGGGAACTTCGGTTAAAGTTGCAAAATACATAAAAGCGCCGACAATAGAGGCGAAAAAATTAGAGAAAAGTGAGTTACCACCAACAAGATTAGCAATCCACTCATTAGGAATAATGCCTGCTATTGCTGTATTATCGTGGGTAGAACCTAAAAGGAAACCTGCAATGAGAACTCCAATACCTAATAAGGGCATAATCTGTTTGGCAAACTCCCACGATGCAATAGTCCACTCTTTGTTGTCTTCATCATTCTTATCTATCAGCGTGATAACACTTAGTGCTCCAATGCCAACTACCATTGGAATAAGTGGTGACGAACTTAAGAAAGCTGAAGCAGCAGTAGCAACAACTGCTAAAAGCACGTGTAGCCATTTGATTTTTAAAATAGCTATAAGAGAATAAACTAATAATAGTGCAAAGGCTGATGTGATATACCATTTATAAGCCCATAGCGAGTACCAAAGCCCACTTGTTACACCATCGGCTGGTTTACCCCAATTAGCAAAAACAAGAATCAGCACAAGGGTAAAGAAATGAAAGGCAGTTTGCCACATTGGACGTTTCTCTGGAATATCCGGGAAACTCATCTGCTCTTCGCGTTTGGCTTTCTCTTCTTTACGGTAGATAAGAGACATAGCCGAACCAATAACGATAGAGAAGACTACCGCACCAATAACGCGAGCTACTCCCATTTCATAACCTAATATGCGAGCTGTGAGTATAATAGCCAAAATATTAATAGCAGGTCCTGAATATAGGAAAGCAATAGCGGGGCCTAAACCCGCTCCTCGTTTATGAATGCTTGAAAACAAGGGTAGGATAGTGCAGC
>CAZBVD010000044.1:0-11527 GCA_964495235.1 uncultured Dysgonomonadaceae bacterium
ATACTGTTAACAAC
The DNA here is from genome assembly GCA_964495235.1 of uncultured Dysgonomonadaceae bacterium. Taxonomy (GTDB): domain Bacteria; phylum Bacteroidota; class Bacteroidia; order Bacteroidales; family Dysgonomonadaceae; genus UBA2632. The sequence goes on from CAZBVD010000044.1 coordinate 15, forward strand.
TATTCTTAAATATTCTCTATCTAAAAAAGCAAATCCCAAAGCTTGGTTCAAAACACCTAGCTGGCGTATATATATTCGCGCTAGCAGAGGGTATTGCTTATTTTCTTAGACATTGCTGTTCCTTACTAAAGTTAGGTGCTTTATGTTAGATTGCAAAAATCTATTGAAATGCGGGTTAACAGCTTGAATAATGTTATTTCTTTTTCAATAGCATGTTGTTCTCGCGTGCTTTAATCAGTCCAGTTATTAGTTCCTCGCGGCTTAATTTACTGTAATCTATTTTCTCTCTATAATCTCTGCTTCTTATTGAAGCGTATATGCTGAATAATAATTCTAATTGATATTTATCAGAAATTTGATTGATTGCTTTGTCAAAAAGCTCTTCTTCCCCAACCTCAAATCTAACAGAAGCCAATCTAAACTTTGCAATGCCATACTCTGGATCTATTGCTATTAATTGCTCTAAATACTCAGCTGATTTTTCATACCTATCCAATTCAAAATTAATTTCAGCAAGTGTGTCCAAAACCTCAACATCATTGGGTGACTCATGCATTGCCTTCATATAGGCTGCTTCTGCAGCCACATCATCTCTATTGTGAATAGCAAGGTCGCCTTGTAGCTTATAATAATCGAGGGTATATTTATCCTCTTCTGGTATTTTTTCGTAAATTTCTTGGGCTTTATCAGCCTTACCAATACGCAAATTGAGGTGAGCCATCTTCAAGAGCAAACCTTTTGATCCAAATTGTGCTTCTTTTTTCTCTAAAACTTTTAAAATTCCCTCATCTTGCTCCAGTCCACAGTATTCTTCAAACTCTTTATGCTTTTCCAATATTTCCTCATAAAGACTTTCATCGTCGGGAGCAGCATCTATACATTCATGAAGAACTTTTATTTCGTTTTCAAAATCATAATTCTCGCCATAAGTAATAGCTTTCAGTTTAAGCACATCCACATCAGCCTCTTTTATTGCTAAAGCAAAATCATATGCTTCAATAGACATCTCATATTCATAGTTATACAAATATAATCTCCCCAAACTTACCCAACTGTCAAACGAATAAGGATTAAGATCGATAATAGAGTTAGTTATATCAATTGCCTTGTCTATATTATCGTCCATTTCATAAGCGTAAGCTAGTTCTATTAATACATTTGTATTAGTATTGTCAATTTTCATGGCCTTTTCTAACAACATTATAGCAGTGTCAAAAAACTCTGCATCGTTGTAGAGATAGCCTACTTTCTTTATAAAAGTAAAGTAGTCGTGTTCGTTTAAATCTCCTCCCAAAATATATTCCAGGTAAGAGTTAGCTTCTTCTATTCTGTTTAATTTGATTAAGCACTCAAATTTCAATAATAGTAAATCAATATTAGTTTCATCCACAGCCATGGTTAACAAATAGTTGAAAGCAATTTCATACTTTTCAGAAGCAACAAATACTTTAGCTTTAATCAGCATCAACTCAAAGTTGTTTGAATGCATGCTTAAACCAATATCTAGAGCACGTTGCGCTTCTGAGGTATCTTTTGCATTAATGTAATAATTAGCAATCATGGTAAACTCATCTGCATCAAAATAAAATTTCTTATTCATATAACGCATTTGCTCATATTTTTTTATGAGATCAGTTATATTTATGTCTTTATTATTCATTTTATTATTGCGCTTTTTTAATGTGTATAAGATTCCTATTTATTGTTTTGGCTATCACTAAATACTCCAAAACTCTTTTGTATATAATATGAGAGAACTTGTTTAAGTTTTTCTGTTTGTGCTTGTTTTTGTTGATGATAAATAAGAATTAAACAGAACAAAATTATAATTTGTTTTCTGTGGTAACCATCTACTACTATTGTTTCACAACTTTCTCTTCCCGCTTCACCACTTTTTTCTTCAACATTTGCTTTATAATTACATAAGCAATAAAAGCCACTATCAATCCAAGAAACACAAACGAAAGTTCGTGGGTATATTTGTTTATCAAATCTTGCTGACCATGCGCTACATAGCCCAAAAAGGCAAGAATTGCATTCCAAATACCTGCTCCAATGAAAGTGTAAAACATAAAGCTTGCAAGATTCATACGGGCAAGCCCTGCGGGTATTGATATCAATTGACGAATGCCTGGAATTAAGCGTCCTACAAAAGTGGAAATTCTACCTCGCCTATTAAAGTAGAGTTCTGCTTTCATCACTTTATCTTCACTCAACAAGAAAATGTGTCCTAACTTACTTTTGGCAAATCTATATACAATGGGTCTACCCAGATAGATTGCGCCAAAATAATTAATAAGCGCACCAAACAGCGCTCCAAGGGTGGCAAAGAAAACAACCATGTATATATTTAAATGACTACCTGGTTGACTTGCAATGTATGCAGCCGGTGGAACTACAATTTCTGAGGGAAAAGGAATAAATGAGCTTTCAACAGTCATGAGAATAGCAATCGTTGCATAATTCATGTTTTCGCTATACCAATTCTCCACTTTCTGTAGAAGCGATAGTTCTGTGTTTTCTTCAACAAGAGGAAACTCTTTTATTTCAGTAGTTTGTGCTACTAATGCTAACGCAAAAAATAGAGATAGTGCAAGTACGAGTAATTTCTTCATATTGTAATGGTATAACAAAACAGAATCAGTGTGAAACTGCGAATTGTAAAATTAATAAAACAATGTTTTAGTATTTAATATTTTTGAACAGTACCCTATTCTCTCTTGCTTCGTTTAAACGAGTTAATAGTTGCTCACGATCATACTGAGTGTAATCTATATCTTGTGTGCTTAGCAATGAAAGCAAAGCCATTAACTCAATATCTGTAAATTGACTCATTATCTCATCAAAAGGCTCTTTAGTACCAATTTCAAAACGAAGGTATGCTAATCTTGCTTTTGCAGTGGGGAATGTGGGATTAATAAGAAGCAATTGCTCTAAGTACTCGGCCGACTTCTCATATTTGTTTTGCTCCATACTTATATTGGCAAGTTTATCAATAATAATCTCATCGTCGGGAGAATCCATCAATGCCAGCATATATGCCATTTCGGCTGTTTCAAAGTCTCCATTGTATATAGCCAACTCGCCCTCCAATACGTAGTAATCAAAGTTGTCTTTGTCCGCTTCGGGTATTTCTTTAAATACTTCTTCGGCCTCCTCATAGCGCTCTTGTGTAAGGTAAACATGAGCACGTTGCAAAAGAACCCCTTTGCTTCCAAACTTGGCTTCTTTTTGAGCAATAACCTCTAGCATTTCAGCATACAGTTCCATTACTTCATAGCCCTCCAACAAAGAGTCGTAAAGACTCTCATCATCTGGCGAGTTTTTCAAGCACTCTTTGAATATACGAACAGCCTCCTCAACATTATCGTTTAGGTATAACGAAAGTGCTTTCATTTTCAAAACACTCACCTCATCCTCATTGATAGTGAGGGCAAAATCAAAAGCATCTATAGCTTTATCGTATTCTTGCAACATAGAGTGAAGCTTTCCTAAATTAACCCAACCCTCAAAAGAATAAGGATTTATGTCTAGAATAAGATTGTTTATTTCAATTGCTCTTTTAAAGTTGCTCAGCATTTCGTATCCATAAGATAGGTCTACCAACAGATCAACATCAGTGCTGTCAATTTTTAGTGCTTCCTCTTGCAGTGAAACTGCTTTGTCGTAAATATCAACATCGTTATACAAATAGCCTACCTCGCTAAAAAAAGTGTATAAATCTTCTTCATCCAGCTCGCCTGTTAACAAAACCTTATCAACAAGCTCATTAGCCTCTTCAGTCTTTTCTAAATTGAGTAAACACTCTATTTTAACTTGCAAGTAATCTACACTATTTTCATTATCTCCTATAACAGATAAATAGTCATAAGCATCTTGATATTTTGCAGAAGCAACTAATATTTTTGCTTTCACTACCATGAGTAACGTGCTGCCAGGATGCATTCCTAGTGCAATATCAATAATGTATTCAGCCTCAGAAATATCGCCAAAGTCGTTATAATAATCTGCCAAAATAGCAAAATCATCAGGGTCGAAGTAAACACTCTTCCCCTCATAACGCATGAGTTCATATCTCTTTATTAATTCGTTTATATCTATGTCGTTACCTTCCATTTATATTTTATAATCTAATGATTATGTCTAGTATCTTTATTTCTTTTTCGACCAAGAATCGCGCAGCGGAACAGTTCTATTGAAAACCAATTTATCGGTGGTTGAATCTATATCCACATTGAAATATCCGAGACGTGTGAATTGAAAATTATCGCCTGGCTTGGCATCTCCTAAATAAGCCTCCAGCTTACAATTGTTTAATATCTTAAGCGAGTCTGGATTAATCATCTCTGCTAATTCTTTGTCTTTTTCATTGGCAGGATCTTCTACTGTAAACAATCTGTCGTACAAACGCACCTCAGCATCAACACTGTGTGGAACAGATACCCAATGAATAGTACCTTTTACTTTTCGTGCAGACTCGGGCATACCGCTACGTGTAAGTGGGTCATACTCTGCATAGACCTCCACTACATTGCCATCGGCATCTTTTTTGCAACCCGTACATTTTACAATGTAAGCACTTCTCAATCGAGTTTCTCTACCAGGGGTTAAGCGAAAATACTTTTTAGGAGCATCTTCCATAAAATCGTCACGCTCTATATATAACTCTTTGGTAAATGCAACATCGCGACTTCCCATACTCTCATCCTCAGGATTATTGATGGATGACATCATCTCTGTTTTATCTTCGGGATAGTTGGTAATAATTAACTTTATTGGGTCTAACACACCAGATACCCTTGCAGCCTTTGCATTTAAATCTTGACGAATGCTATGCTCAAGTAGCGCTAAGTCTATCATACCATCGTATTTGGTATAACCAATGCGGTCTATAAAACTGCGAATGGCTGTGGGTGTGTATCCTCTGCGTTTTAGTCCAGCCAGTGTTGGCATTCGTGGGTCGTCCCACCCCGATACCAAGCCCTCTTCTACCAATTGCAATAATCTGCGCTTGCTCATCATTGTATAGGTGATATTTAAGCGATTAAACTCAAATTGACGAGGACGATAGTCGCTATCTGCTAGCTCATCTATAAACCAATCGTAGAGCGGACGGTGCACTTCAAACTCAAGTGTGCAGATAGAGTGAGTTACTCCCTCAAAATAGTCGCATTGCCCATGAGCAAAGTCATACATTGGGTAGGCTTTCCACTTAGTGCCTGTTTGATGATGTGGGGTGTGAATAATGCGATAAATAATCGGATCACGTAAATGCATATTGCTAGAAGCCATATCTATTTTGGCACGCAACACCATAGCACCTTCGGGCAAGTCGCCACTATTCATTTTTTCAAATAGCTCTAAACTCTCCTCTATTGGTCTATCGCGATATGGGCTGTTTACACCAGCTTTTGTAGGTGTTCCTTTTTGCTTGGCAATCTCCTCTGCGCTTTGCTCATCTACGTATGCTTTGCCTTCTTTTATAAGCTTTACAGCAAAATCCCACAGTTGTGGAAAATAGTCTGAAGCATGATAAATCTCGCCCCATTGAAAGCCCAACCAGCGAATATTATCTTTGATAGACTCTACAAACTCTACATCTTCTTTTACAGGGTTTGTATCGTCGAAACGAAGATTACACACTCCGTTGTATTTCTCAGCAAGTTCAAAGTCTATACATATAGCTTTGGCATGACCAATATGAAGGTAGCCATTTGGCTCTGGTGGAAAACGAGTTTGCACTCTACCGTCGTTTTTACCCTCTTTCAAATCTTTCTCTACAATAGCCTCTATAAAGTTGAGACTTTTCTTATTCTCTTCTGTAGCCGATGTTTCTACCTTGTTCATTTATCTTGTTTTATTTAGTCGTTTCTATTTGTCTATTTATTATTATCATCTAAGCAATTCTCCTTTTGGGATTTAGCCTATAAATATATATCTTTTTTTCTTAAATAGATGTCCTTGCATAAGGAGTAACACATTTATCGGTAAACTCCCCCTCAAGATACTTATAATAGCCCGTAATGGCAACCATGGCAGCATTATCGGTTGTATATTCAAACTTAGGGATATGAATTTTCCATCCATATCGGTTTGCGTGATCTTCAAATGATGCCCTCAGTCCAGAATTGGCCGACACACCACCTGCTACAGCCACTTCATTTATATTGTTATCTTTAGCAGCTTGACGCAACTTATCCATTAATATGTCAACTATTGTTTTTTGTAGCGATGCACATAAATCCTCTTTGTTCTTTTCAATAAAGTCTGCATCTTTTTTTAGCTCATCTCTCAAAAAATAGAGAAATGATGTTTTTAGTCCACTAAAACTATAATTGTACCCAGCAATGCGTGGCTTATTAAATTTAAACTTATCAGCATTGCCCAGTTTAGCTAACTTGTCCACTATAGGACCTCCTGGATAGGGCAACCCCATTACTTTTGCACACTTATCGAAAGCTTCGCCAGCAGCATCGTCAATGGTTTGTCCTATTATTTCCATTTTGTTGTATGAGTCCACTTTTATTATCTGAGAGTTGCCTCCAGATACCAGCAGGCATAGAAAAGGGAAGTTGGGGCGAGACTCATCGCCAGCATCTTCTTTTATAAAGTGTGCCAACACATGTGCCTGCAAATGATTTACCGCAATAAGAGGAATATTTAACGCTGTTGAAAAACCTTTTGCAAAAGATGTACCCACTAACAGCGACCCCAAAAGGCCTGGACCTCTTGTGAATGCTATAGCAGATAAATCTTCTTTTGCTATACCAGCTTGCTTTAATGCTTTATGCACCACAGGAATTATGTTTTGCTGATGTGCACGCGAAGCCAGTTCGGGCACTACCCCTCCATACTCTTGGTGTACAGTTTGATTTGCCACTATATTGGAGCAGATAACCCCATCAGCAATTACTGCTGCAGATGTATCGTCGCAAGATGATTCTATGCCTAATATTATTGCCATTTATTCTTAAAATATAAGATACAAAGATACTACTTTTATATGGGAAATGGAAAATGAAATTTAAGCAAATATTATAATGTTGGTGCTGTTGGGTGAATACTAATGTATAAGAGCCGTAGTAGCTACATTTCGAACCATCTATTTTTAGATATAATACATGGTTCTACTCACAAATTTTTAATATATAGAACTTGCTCATTCATTAAAAACCCCTTTAATTTGGTGCTAACAATCAAAAGAATAGATTAAGCACAAACTACACTATGAAAACAATTAATTGGTACACTTTCATTGGCTTTGGCTTTATAGCCCTGGTAATTCTTTTAAAGGTGTTCAACCAGCAGCATAACGCCTCTGTTTTTATTCAAGGTTTCTGCACAGGGTTGGGATTGGTGTTGATTGTTAAGGGGTTTCTTGTAAGGAGGAAGGAGAAGAAGGAATAGTTTTATTTCAATATTCCAACTAAATGAAACAATTCTATTATACTTTTTCGAAAAATGAATGAATTGATGTAAGCATCTTGGTTTAGTTAAAATCGACTTAATAAACCAACACCAATTTACTACTTCTAAATTTGGTGAAATGAGTTATTGAACACCATCAAGTCTATTTCCATCAAAAACAGAGGAAAATGACTATATTTTTAAGATGCATTTCTCTACTATAAGTTAAAACAGAAGTGGTAATAGCAAGCAAACAATTAGCATACAAGCACTAACACTTACACATATTAAAGCAGAGAAAGAAGAATTGCTGATTGACCTTATAAAATAGAGATATTTGATGGAAAACAAAGTAAGTGACCTTCTAAAACTGTAATAACACAAAGTAAACAGGAATTCAATATTGATTTAATTATCTGTTTAATAAACTCTTAAACAAAACGACTGTTATTTCATCTGTATATTTACTTCTGTTTTTTTATGAAGCTTATTGGCAACAACAAAACAGCCTCAATGCATGGCAACTATAAATAAACCAGAAAGGTGTCTGAATAAATCAACTATTGTTATTTATTTATCCACACCTATCAATACGGACTTCCATCAAAAAACTCTATCTCAATATTATATATAATATCTGACACACCACCTCTATGACCTACTTTCTTCATTCAGCTGACTGTCAAATCAATTACACTCAAAATGTATTATTAAAAAGAAAGATATCTTTCTTATAGAAACCCTCATTCACCATACTTCCCATTTCATCACACTTCATCTTCTTTAACAACAAACCTTTAAACAAATTGTTTAAATCACTTGTTTAAATCAAAAAGATAATTGTATATTTGCACCATAACATAAGGAATATAGCAATGGAAAAAGAGATAAATAACGAGATGAACAACGACACAGACAAAGAACTAACAACAGAAGAGAAGATAATAGACGCTGCGCGCAAACTGTTTACACAAAAAGGGTTTGCCGCAACCAAAACTAGAGACATTGCCGAGGAAGCAGGCATCAACTTAGCCTTGTTGAACTATTACTTTAGGAGCAAGCAAAATTTGTTTCAGATAATAATTGAGGAGAAGTTTGACCAACTATTTGGCGTAATCAATCCCATATTATCGAATAGCGAGATATCGCTTGAGGAGAAGATAGAGACATTGGTAACAAACTATACCAATATGCTATTGGGCAATGATGATTTGCCGCTATTTGTGTTGAGCGAAATAAAAACGAATGAATTTCTTATAAAAAGGGTGAGGCAAAATGCGGAAATTCTGTCGCATCCTGTAATTGAGAAACAGTTGAAGGAGAGAGGCTTCACAACAACGGGATTCAACTTTATAATGAATGTAATGAGTTTGACGCTCTTCCCGTTTATGTCTAAACCCCTGTTTGTAACATCGGGTTTGATAAAGGAAGAGGAGTTTATGCATTTTATTACTGAGCGCAAAAAAGATATACCTACTTGGGTAATAAATACATTAAAATAAGAGAGTTATGAAAATAAGAAAATTATTGATGATGGGTGTGCTACTAATCTTGGCTATTGGTACTAAAGGGCAAGTGATAACGCTAGATGAATGTCAGACTATAGCTAGGGATAATTATCCTGCTGTGTCTAGATTTTCTATTATAGAACAGAGCAAGAATTACACTTTGAGCAATGCTAATAGGGCTTATTTGCCACAATTATCGTTGGAGGGGCGGGCAACGTATCAATCCGATGTGATAACTATTCCGTTGGATATGCCTGGATTGGAGATTCCGGTGCCCGACAAAGATCAGTATCAGCTTGTAGCACAAGTCAATCAGATAATATGGGATGGTGGCAAAATTGCAGCCAATAAGGAGATGATAAAGGCTGGTGCAGAGACAGAAAAGAAGCAGTTGGAGACTGAGCTTTATACTCTGCGAGAACGCGTGAATGGGCTTTACTTTGGTATATTGCTAATGCAAGAGCAATTGAAGCTACAAACGGTGTTGGAAGATGAGTTGCAGCGCAACCACGAACGTGTATCTAGCTATATTGATAATGGCATTGCCAACGAGGCCGATTTGAGTAGTGTGAAGATAGAGCAACTAAAGGCAAAACAACAACGTATAGAGATGGAGTCGGCACAAACGGCTTATTTGCAAATGCTATCGATATTGACTGGAACTGAGTTGAATAAGAATACTGAATTTATGAAGCCTCCTATCGAGGCAAACAACTCGTTGGTAAAAATCAATCGTCCTGAACTTGACTTGTTTATGGCACAACAAGCAACTATTGATGCACAAACAAGGGGGTTGAAATCGGGTGTGATGCCTGTGATTGGTGCTTTTGCACAAGGGGGATATGGTAAGCCTGGATTGAATATGTTGCATAATGAATTCGATGCGTTTTTCTTGGGAGGGGTGAAGCTATCGTGGAATATTGGCAACCTCTATACGCTAAAAAACAGCATTAAGAGCAATGAACTGAAGAAATTGAGCATTGATACACAACGCGATACTTTTATTCATAACCTTAATATGCAGATATCGCAACAGCAAAACGAGATAGATAAATTTCGAAAAACAATGGAGGATGATGAGGAGATAATTCGTCTACAACAACAGATAAAAGATGCGGCAGAAGCTAAGGTGGCAAACGGAACGATGACTGTGTCGGATATGTTGAAGGAGTTGACTGCGCTAGAAATGGCCAAACAGGCAAAACTACTGCACGAAGTACAGCACATAAACTCGATATATAAACTTAAAAACAGTACTAACTAATTTTTAGCAATAAAAATTGAGCTTAAAAAAAGACATAACCAACAAACATTTACAAAATATGAAACCTAAATTTTTACTTTATATCGGATTGGCAATTGGCCTTCTATCAGCATGTAGTGGCAACGATGGCGATTATGATGCATCGGGTTCTTTTGAGGCTACAGAGATAATTGTATCAGCTGAAGCGTCAGGAAAAATTGAACACCTTGCCGTGATGGAGGGGCAACAGCTTGAGAAAGGTCAACAAGTGGGTCTGATAGATACTACGCAACTCTATTTGCAAAAGATGAATTTGCTTACCAATGTAAAGGGTGTGCGCGCACAGCAACCCAATATAGTGGCTCAAACTGCATCTATAAAAGAGCAGATAAACACATTGCAGAGAGAGAAGCAACGAACTACCAACTTGATAGAGGCCAATGCTGCAACGCAAAAGCAATTGGACGACATAAACGGACAGATAGAAGTGTTGGAAAAACAATTGGCAGCGTCGCAATCTACCTTGCAGAAAAGCAGTCAGAATATTACAGCGCAGAGTTCGGCAATGGATATTCAGATTGAACAAATTGAGGATAGGTTGCAAAAGTCTATCATAAAGAGCCCTATAACAGGTACAGTGCTCAACAAATATGCCGAAGAGGGCGAATTGGCAAACATGGGCACTCCCCTATTTAAGGTTGCCAATATAAATAATATGACTTTGCGCGTATATGTTACCAACGACCAATTATCGGCTGTGAAACTAAACGACAAAGTACAGGTATATGTAGATCAGGGTGATAGCGATGGCAATAAAAAAGCGTATGAAGGTGTGGTGACGTGGATTTCTGATAAATCGGAGTTTACACCCAAAACAATTCAAACCAAAAACGAACGTGCCAACTTGGTTTATGCTATGAAGGTGACGGTTAAGAATGATGGGTATTTGAAGATTGGGATGTATGGGGAGGTCTCTTTTAAGTGAAAAGTTAAAAATTAAAAGTTATAGCGGTAACAGCTAACAGCTAAAAAAATGATAGAAGTAAAAAACCTAAGAAAAAACTACCACTCAGCAAAGTCTGAAAGGTATGCCGGTATTGGTACAAAGAAGCATCCAGAAAGCGGAATCAGCTTCTCTGTGCCCAAGGGCGAGATATTTGGAGTGATTGGCCCTGATGGAGCGGGGAAAACCACACTGTTTAGAATATTGGCTACCCTACTCCTACCCGATTCAGGCAGTGCATGCTTGAGTGAATGGAATGTGGTGAAAGACTATAAAGAAATTCGAAAAATGATTGGGTATATGCCTGGCAGTTTTTCGCTCTATATGGATTTGACTGTAGAGGAGAATCTGA
>CAZBVD010000045.1:0-11505 GCA_964495235.1 uncultured Dysgonomonadaceae bacterium
TGGCAGCCCATGACCATCAGGTAACAGCCGAAAAAGTGAACAATGGAGAGAAAGATATTTGGGTGTTAGAGGGAGGTTCGCGTGCTGCTGCACTATCCAAAGCAAGTGTTGAACTCACAGTAAAAGATGGCAAAGTGGTTGCCTCTATTGTAAATGGAGAAACTATTAGCATGAGTGGGGTAGAGCCAGATGCCGATTACATAGCACACTTTAGAGACGATTTTTTGAAGGTAAAAGAGTTTACCAACCGCGAGGTGGGTACGCTTAGCAACACAATAACATCTAGCGAAGCCTATTTTGGCCCATCGGCTTATATAGATATGATACATACAGTACAATTTAATGCATCGGGTGCTGATGTTTCTTTTGCTGCACCGCTCTCTTTTAATGCTACCATTGAAAAAGGAGTGTTGAACTATCAAAACCTATTAGACATCTACCCATTCGAAAATCAGCTAAATGTAATTGAACTCACAGGACAAGAGATTAAAGACTATCTTGAGTTTTCTTATGCTAATTGGGTAAATGCTGACCCTCTTAAAAATGGTCATCTACTAAATATAAGAATGGATGAAAAGAGAAATAGATGGAGTTTCAATTATCCCAGTTTCAATTTCGATTCGGCTGCAGGTATTAAATACCAGGTAGATATAACCAAAGCAGATGGCCAAAGAATAAATATTTTATCAATGGCCAATGGCAGTGATTTTGATTTGAATGCTACCTATAAAGTGGCGCTTACTTCTTATCGTGCAAGTGGCGGAGGTTACCTATTAGAGCAAGGAGCAGGTATTGCAAAAGAAGAGATACCTGGCAGAGTAGTTGCCCTATATGCAGATATTAGAGAAATATTGTACAATCAAATGCAAGCCGATGGAGTTTTAGAAGCCAAAAAACTAAACCATTGGAAATTTGTGCCAGAGAATGTGGTGACTAAACTTGCCGAAAAAGATTATGGGTTATTGTTTGGGAGATAATATTTGAGGGGAATTGAATTTGCACTGATGAAATTATAACACGGATTAATTAATTATTAATCCGTGATCCTTGCATTTTAACCAACTATTGAGGAGAGTGTTTCAAGTTTACGGAGAATTTCTTGCGGATGACTTTTCCTTCATTTATGGAGGCTACCCCCTAGTTCTCAAATCCCTCTTAAAACTATTAAACTTATAATATATATTTATAGTAAGCCTTTATTTAAATCAGTTGAATAGTATATATTCACTCCAATTGTTTTTTCAATATGCAGCAACTTTTGCTTGCTTAAGTTTATCACTTGAGTTTTTCTGAAAAATGAAATTACTAACCTATATGGTAAGTCCCATAAATGAGCCAATATGAAAGATTTTGTAGCAATAGATTTTGAAACAGCTAATGCTTCGCGCAGTAGTATCTGCAGCGTGGGTATAGTTATTGTAAGAAATGGGGTTATTGTAGATAAAATTTACGAATTGATAAAACCCGAACCCAATTACTATAACTATTGGAACACGCAGGTGCATGGGTTAACAAGTGAAGATACAGACCATTCCCCCTTGTTCCCAGATGTTTGGTGCACTATTGCACCAAAGATAGAGGGTTTGCCTTTAGTGGCGCATAATAGTCCTTTCGACTCTAGTTGCTTGCGCGCTGTTCATAAAACATATTGCATGGATTATCCCGACTATGTATTCTACTGTACATTGAAAGCTGCCCGCAAACATTTTCGCGATATACCCAATCATCGCTTAAACACTGTTGCCATGCATTGCGGCTTCAATCTCACCAATCATCATCACGCACTGGCCGATGCCGAAGCTTGCGCAGTAATTGCTTTGCAAACATTATAATTGTTTGCTTACCTCATGTTTGTTGAGGAGTTCTAATTGAAGTATTGAGAGGGTAGGTGTGTGATGATTTATCAAAAATCATTCACGCATAACACAAGAGCTTTATGCGATAAGGCCCTAATGCGTTGATTTGTATTTGTATATGTCCTTTTTTTTGCTTATATTGATAGAGTGCTTAATGCATATACTGATACTGTCTGTGACAATGAAGATACGAAAGCAGTAGTTTTCAAATCTTCATTTTTCATTAAACAGTATCGAGATAAAGGTAATAATGCCATAGAACTTATTCTATTCTGAAAGTACACCAACCTCAATAAACAAAGAGCGCGTGTTTGCTGAATGGACTTAAAATATAGCTACATAATATGAATACATTCAATAGATCTAAATTTGAACAATTATCAGAAGTAAATAGCGATTATGCTGTTTCAATCTATATTCCTACACAAGAAGTAGGCGATAATAGAAATAAAAGCATGATAAAACTAAAGAATCATGTGCAGAAAACAGAGAAAGAACTCGAAGCATTAGGTTTGAAACCGCGTGAGATTCAAATTTTTCTAGAACCTATAAACGGAATGCTAGAAGACGCTACGCTCTTCCGAAACTTGAACAACTCATTAGCAGTTTTTAGATCAAAAACTTCTTTCGAATATTATACTTTACCCATAGAGGTTGAGGAACTTTCGGTAGTTTCTAATATATTTCATCTATTGCCCTTACTTCCATTTTTCAATAAGAAAGATGCCTTCTATATCTTCACACTTAGTCAAAACAAGAACAGACTTTTTGAAGCTACACAGCAAGAGATTACTGAAATAGATACTGGCGATGATTTCCCTTCTTCTGTTAAAGATTTATTAGGGAAAGATACCGAAACGCAGGACGCAAACCTACGCAGTGTTGGAAGTAGAGGAAGAGATGGGGAAGCCTATATTTACGGGAAAAGCGAAACTGACATTGAGGATAGAGAGTGGAGACTTTACTTAGAAGATATTAATAGAGCACTTACCAATATTATTGGATTAGATGGAGAGCCGCTTTTGTTGGCATCTGTTGAATCTACTGTTGGCCACTTCAGAGAGTATTCGTCTTACAAGAATATATATCCTGAGTATCTATCAGGTAATTTTGAAGAGGAAGCACCTCATGTTTTGCATGAGCAGGCAAAAAAAATGTTACAACCATACTTTGATGAAGTGAAAACCGATAAGAAAGAGGCACTAATAGATGGAAACATCCCTCAAGTATCTGATTTGAAAGAAACAGTTATTGCTGCAGATAGTGGCAGGATAAGCACTCTGTTTGTTTCCAGAGGAGAACATGTGTGGGGAACTTACACACCCGAAAAAGCCGAGATAGAGAGACACGAAACCAAAAAACCAATGGATATATGTTTGTTAGATATGGCTGCACGTAAAACATTTTTGAAGGGTGGAAAAGTATTCTTGGTAGAACAAGAAAACCTACCCAATAATGATACTAAGCTAAATGCTGCATTAAGGTTCTAATAATGGTTGCACATTAGTATTGCATAAAACAAAATAAAGGAAAGCCGAGAGATTTTAAAATCTTTCGGCTTTTTTGCTTTTAATACAGCTTTGCCATGTTGTAAACTAAATGAAAATTTATGTTTTTACTGTACTATTTTTCTGCTGTGGGATATACAAAGAATTGTTCTTCCCTTATTCCTATTGCAGTATTTGATTAAAGTACTCAGCAAAAAACAGTGCGTGATACTTTACAGACATCTTCCAGAAATCCCAATTGTGTGCCCCAGGACGAGAAATAAATGTGTGCGGAATGTTTCTGTATATTAGTTCTTCGTGCAGGCGTACATTCACATGGTAAAAGAAATCCTCCGTGCCACAGTCAATAGTAATGGCTAGTGTGTTGGGTGTTAGCAAATGCATCATATTCATGACTGTATTCTTCTCCCAGTTTTTGGGATACTCGCTTTGGCTACCCAAATGTTTTATCATTCCCCAATTGTTGGGAAACGGACGAATGTCTAGCCCACCACTCATACTGCCACATGCACCATACACATCTTGATTTCGAAACGCCAAATAGAGAGCTCCATGTCCACCCATGCTGAGGCCACTTATTGCTCTAGCTTTTCTATTTGGGATAGTCTTGTAGTTACTATCAATCCAGGCTACCAACTCTTTTGCAACATATGTTTCGTAGCGCGAAGTGCTATCCATGGGGCTATCAAAATACCAGCTATCTTTGTTACCATCAGGACACACAATGATAAAGTTATATGTGTCTGCCATCAATTTTGCGTTGTCAGAAGAAGTAGTCCATGATGTGTAGTCTCCACCATGTCCGTGCAATAGATACACTACCGGAAATTGGGTTTCACTGTTATAAGAATCAGGAGTTATAACAATAGCGGGAATCTCTTTATCCATTGATGGGCTGTAGGTGAGAATGGTGTCTACATTAGCTGCAAAGGTGGTGGCAATTGCGAAGTAGAGTAATAAGATGAATGTTAGGGGATACTTTTTCATAAAGTTAAAATTTGCGGTAAATTGCGTGTTGTTTTTTTGTTCTTTAGTTTAGCATGAATCTATATTATCAATCCTCTTATAATCCGTTTACTTCCTCAGATTTTATTATTAATAGTTTTGATTGTACTTTACTTAAATATCTGGAGATAAAAATAACATAGATTTGTTTTGCTACAAGAGGAAATAGATATATCAAAAAAAAACTAATAAAATCTTTGCGACTATCTCTATCAAAACCTTTAGCTATGTTGTTGAAGGTAGAAGCATATCCTCTTTGTATTTGATCTTTAAAACCATAATCTCAGATTTTTTTCAAATACCTTCATTTTTTACTGTTCCCAAAAAAACAATCTGTCATTTCCACCTCTATCATTTTTTTTATTGTGAAGGATTTAAAACTTCCGCTAAGATACATATTTTATCATAGAAAAAAGCATCCAGTTTCATTAAAAAAAAGAATCACTTACCTCTCCTGCCTTCCTCTTCTTTTATCGCAATTTCAATTAATTAATGTACTTTTGTAGTTCAATTCAATTTTAAAAACATACACCCTTATAGTGATATATCCAGATAACTTCGAACATAAGATAGAGTTTCTCCGCATTAGAGAGTTAGTTGCCGCTAGCTGCCTTAGCTCCTTGGGCAAAGAAAAGGTTGACGAGATGGAGTTCTCCGCATCGTTCGATGAAATAGAATTACGCTTGAATCGCGTAAATGAGTTTGTGCAAATCTTAGAAGAGGAAGATTCATTCCCCTCCGACCATTTTTATGATGTGCGCCCCATGCTTGCTCGCATTCGCATTGTGGGTACATGGATTGATACTACTGCTATGTTTCAATTGAAACGATCGTTGCAAACCATCAACTCTATTGTTTCTTTTCTTAAGAAAGGCGAGGATTCAAAACCCATATACCCTCATCTGCTATCGCTTGCCGAGGATGTGGTGGTATATCCTGAAGTAACCAAGCGCATCAATTCTATTATCGATGACAACGGAGAGATAAAAAACAATGCTTCGCCTGCACTTGCAGATATTCGTCGTCAGCTAGCAAGCGCATTCAATAGTATATCTAAAAGCATGAACTCTATTTTGCGCAAAGCGCAAGCCGATGGATTTGTAGATAAAGATGTGACGCCATCTATGCGTGATGGGCGATTGGTAATACCAGTTGACCCTGCACACAAAAGAAAAATAAGAGGTATTGTGCATGACGAGTCGGCATCGGGAAAAACCGTTTTTATAGAACCCACCGAAGTGGTTGAGGCCAATAACCGTGTGAGAGAATTGGAAGGTGACGAGCGCAGAGAAATAATAAAGATACTCACAGTCTTTAGCGACTATTTGCGTCCTTTCTTACCCGTCTTGTTAGAGTCTTACGAGTTTCTTGCCCAAATAGACTTTATTAGAGCTAAAGCTAGGTTTGGGATGAGCATCAATGCCATTAAACCATCTCTTGTGGATGAACAGAAAATTGATTGGGTGCAAGCCTACCATCCATTGTTGTACTTGGCACTTACCAAACAGAACAGAAAAGTTGTTCCCTTAGATATAACCCTGCAAGGCGAGGATAGAATACTGATTATATCAGGGCCCAATGCTGGCGGAAAATCAGTTTGTTTAAAGACAGTTGGGTTGCTACAGTATATGGTGCAGTGTGGATTGATGATACCACTAAAAGAGAACTCTACTGTGGGAGTGTTTAATGATATTTTTATAGATATAGGCGATGAGCAATCTATAGAGAATGACCTCTCAACCTACAGTTCGCATTTGCTGAACATGAAGTTTTTTGTGAAAAACTGCAACAATAAATCGCTTCTCTTAATCGATGAATTTGGTAGTGGCACAGAACCCCAGATTGGTGCGGCTATAGCCGAGGCGTTGCTTGAGCGTTACAACAACCAAGGGTCATATGGCGTTATTACCACTCACTATCAAAACTTGAAGCATTTTGCCAACGAACACAAAGGTGTTATCAATGGTGCAATGTTATACGACCGTCATTTGATGGAACCCTTGTTTACACTTTCTATAGGTAACCCTGGTAGTTCTTTTGCAGTAGAAATTGCACGCAAAATCGGTTTACCAGAAGAAGTTATTGCCCATGCATCTGAAAAAGTGGGTGGCGACTATATCAACATGGATAAGTATCTGCAAGATATTGCACGCGATAAGCGTTATTGGGCACGTAAGCGCGACGAAATAAGGCGCGAGAGAAATAGATTGGATAAAATAACATCCAGTTACGAAGCCAATCTCGAAGATGTAAATAAGCAGAAGAAAGAAATTCTATTAAAAGCTAAAGAGGAGGCCACTCAACTTCTTGCTAATAGCAATGCACGTATAGAGAATACTATTCGCGAGATTCGTGAATCGCAAGCCGATAAAGAGCGAACTAAGCTGTTGCGCGAATCGTTGAATGAGTTTAAAACCAAAGTGGTTCAAAAAGAAGAAAAAGCACCCAGGCTAAAAAAGAAACGTGCTAAAAAAAGCACTCAACCTACTGCTGATACTCTGCCTCTTCAAGTAGGAGATGCAGTGCGCCTTGAAGGGCAAAAATCTGCAGGGGAAGTACTGGAAGTGAACGGAAAGAGAATTACTGTTGCTTTTGGGGCACTTAAATCTACTATCAACATAGCTAAGCTGGAGCGAGTGAGTAAGAATCAGATAAAAAGAGAAGATACCAATAAAGGAGCCTATAATCAGTCTTCTTCGGATATACTATACAACAAGAAACTTGAGTTTAAACCCGAAATTGATTTGCGAGGAATGCGTGTGGATGAGGCTTTGCAAGCAGTAATGTATTTTATTGACGATGCCATTCAAATTGGCATTGGTCGTGTACGTATATTGCATGGCACAGGAACAGGCGCTTTGCGCCAAGTAATTCGCGAGTATTTGCACACTGTAAATGGTGTGAGAAACTATCGCGATGAGCATGTTCAGTTTGGGGGCGCAGGGATTACTGTAGTGGAAATAGAATAGGAGGCATAATTATTAATGGCTGAGCTTTTAGATTCTGTAATGACTATTGTATGATCGTATAGCATACGCCACCCGCTTTGTTCAAAAATAAGGTGTTTGGCTCCTGAAATTTAATTCAGGCTGGCTCTATTAATCAGCATTGTAAACCTAAAGTGTAATGCTTTATTTTAAATACCTGTGTCTGTAGAGAAGTTTCATGTAACATCTTTCACAATGTGCAGTGCAATCAACAACTAATCATTGCCCATTCCTCCTCATATAAAACAAACCATTAAAATAGATTAAGCTAAGAAACTTATTTTGCTATCTTTGCCCCAACAAAATAAACGTATAAATCTATTTAAACTTTTAGCAATGATTGAAATGCTCAAAGCTTCAATAAAGAAGTATTCAAAAGCCTTTTGGACGGCAAATATTGTAGAACTATTAGAGCGATTGGCTTTCTACGCTGTCTTTATTGTTATTACCCTCTATTTGTCGGATGTTTGGGGTTTTACAGACGTTCAAGCAGGGTTGGTATCTGGTGTTTTTTCGGCATCACTCTATTTGTTACCCACTTTTGCTGGTGCATATGCCGATCGTATTGGATTTAGATCCTCCATTATTTTAGCCTTCTTTTTGCTTACCATTGGTTATGGTGGATTGGGATTGTTACCCACTTTGCTTCAAAGTGCTGGCTTGGTTGATTATGGAATGAAAACTACCTTCACTGGCCTTATTGATAGTTGGCATCAATGGACAATAATACCTGTTTTAGTATTTGTTGTTATAGGTGGTGCATTTATCAAAGCCGTTATATCGGGCACCATTGCGCGTGAAACTACATCTGACAACAGAGCCAAAGGCTACGCCATTTTCTATATGATGGTAAATATTGGTGCATTTATTGGTAAAACAGTGGTTGACCCATTGCGCCAAAGCATGGGAAATCAAGGATTGGTTTATCTCAATTACTTTGCCGCATCAATGACATTTTTGGCATTCATATTAGTTATCTTTTTTTATCGCACAGCTAAAACTGGAGGTGAAGGAAAAAGCTTTGGCGAACTTGGTAGAGGATTACTAAAAGTAGCAACAAACGGACGCTTAATGTTGCTTATGCTCATTATTAGCGGTTTTTGGATGATACAGAGCCAAATGTATGCTACTATGCCTAAGTACGTTATTCGTCTTATTGGTGAAGGGGCCTCGCCCGGTTGGTACGCCAATGTTAATCCGTTTGTGGTGTTAGTTTTTGTCAACATTGTTACTTCTTTCATGAAGGATAGAACAGCTCTTAATTCTATGTTGGTAGGTATGTTTATTATTCCATTATCTGCAGTAGTAATGTCTTTGGGTAATATGTTTGATCCTAGTATTTCCCTACTTAGTATGCATCCTGTAGCATTGTTAATGATTATTGGTATTGCCATGCAAGCTATTGCAGAGTGTTTTATCTCGCCACGCTACCTTGAGTATTTTTCATTGCAAGCTCCCGAAGGAGAAGAGGGTCTTTATTTAGGATTTAGTCACTTACACTCTTTCTTCTCATTCCTGTTTGCGTTTGGAGTATCGGGCTTTTTATTAGAAAAGTACTTGCCGCATCCACGTCAGTTTACCGATGCTAATGGCGTATTAGACCAAGCAGCTTATTCGGCACGCACTGCTAATGCGCATCATATATGGTATTATTTTGCAGCTATTGGTGCTATTTCGGCAGTTGCGCTTATTATTTATTCTATAGTAACGCGCAAGCAAGACGCAAAATTAGCTGCTGAAGAAGCTGCTAAATCTAAGTATTAGTAACTGGGTTATTTCTTTAATTAAATTGTTTATCTTTGTGAGAAGATGGTGTGAGAAATATTTTGTGATAGCGCTATTAATTGCTATAATAACATCAATATTTCTTCGCTAAAGAAAAGAGAAATAAAGCAACATACACACAGAAACTTTATAAATATATAGATATGAGATTAGATTTAAGTTCACAAATTACATTAGAGCGAATACCTCAACAGTATTATCGCCCAGCAAATGCTTTCGAAGATTCGGCATTGACTCGCTACGAGAAAATTAAAACACGTATTTACGAAAGTATAGAGAAAGGTTCTGCAAAAGCTGCAAGAGAGATAGTAGAAGCTATGCAAAAACAAGAAAAAAAGAACAAGCCTTTTGTTTTGGGATTGCCTGGTGGAGTATCGCCTCAAAGTGTTTATACAGAGCTAATACGTATGCACAAAGAGGAAAACGTGAGTTTCGAAAATATGGTTGTTTTTAATACTTACGAGTATTATCCTCTTGCTGATGAGTCGTATAGCAATTTGCATTCGCTTAAAGAGTCTTTTTTAGACCATGTAAACATTAAACCGGAGAATATATATTCGCCCGATGTGAATGTTGAAAAAGATGCAATCTTAGATTCTTGTGAAAGATTTAATGCCGACTTAGAGAAGTTTGGAGGATTGAACTTCCTTTTATTGGGTCTTGGTAGCAAAGGTAATATTGGGTTTAATATGCCCGGAAGCAACCTTTACTCACAAACACGCTTAGTGGTACTAGATAGTGACTCTATTAGCGATGCAGCACCTATCTTTGGTAGTTTTGATAAAGTTCCTTTGAGCGCAATAACTATGGGACTATCCGATATGCTTAATGCCGATAAAATAACCTTAATTGCTTGGGGAGAACAAAAGGCAGAGAGTGTGAAAATGATGGTAGAAGGCCCCATGACCGATGCTGTGCCTGCATCTACATTACAAACTCATACTAATGTAAAAGTAATAGTTGATCTTTCTGCTGCCGATGCTCTTACCAGAATTAGCTACCCATGGTTGGTAACAAGTTGCGAATGGAATAATCAACTTATTCGTCGTGCCATTGTTTGGCTTTGCGACATAGTAGATAAGCCCATTCTTAAACTAACCGACAAAGACTACAACGAGCATGGTTTAAACGAACTGCTTGCACTTTACGGATCGGCTTATAATGTGAATATTAAAATTTTCAACGACTTGCAGCACACCATTACTGGATGGCCAGGTGGCAAGCCCGATGCAGACGATTCTAATCGTCCCGAAAGAGCAACTCCTTTTCCTAAAAAGGTAATTATATTTAGCCCTCACCCCGATGATGATGTTATTTCGATGGGTGGAACCTTCCAACGATTGGTAAATCAAGGTCACGAAGTGCACGTTGCTTATCAAACTTCAGGTAATATTGCAGTGGGCGACGAAGATGTTATTCGTTACATCTCATTGGTAAAAAATCTACGCGAAAGATTTGATCCAAAGAATACAGAACTAGACGAAAAATACAACAAGGTATTGCATTACTTAATGCACGAAAAAACTAAGGAAGACTTAGATACAGAGGAAATTCTTTTTATCAAAGGACGTATTCGTAGAGAAGAAGCACGTACTGCAACTCGCTATGTGGGTATACCCGATGAGAATGTACATTTCCTTGATCTACCATTTTACGATACAGGTAAAGTGAAAAAGAATCCTATCTCTGAAGCTGATGTACATATTGTAAAAGATTTTATCGAATCCATCAAACCCCATCAAATGTTTGTTGCTGGAGATTTGGCCGATCCACACGGAACACACAAAGTTTGTTTAGATGCAATATTTGCAGCTGTAGACTTAGTGAAAGAAGATGAGTGGATGGAAGATTGTCGCATCTGGATGTATAGAGGTGCTTGGGCAGAGTGGGAGATAGACCATATTGAAATGGCAGTGCCACTTTCTCCAGAAGAGCTTCGTCAGAAAAGAAACTCTATTCTCAAACATCAATCGCAAATGGAAAATGCTCCATTTTTAGGTGGCGATGAGCGTCTTTTCTGGCAACGCTCCGAAGATAGAAATAGAGCTACAGCAGAACTTTACCGTAAGTTAGGATTGGCATCGTACGAGGCTATAGAAGCATTTGTGCAATACAAACCTTTGTAAACAGCAAAGTTATACTTGCCTCACCAGGTTGCTATTGATAAAATAGAGCCATGAGAGCAAAATTAATATAGAAAGTGTTCAGGAAAATCATTTCTTGAACACTTTTTTTTGGTTATTCAAAAAAGAGGTCTATCTTTGCAGCCGTTTCATTGATATATGATATTATCAATAGCAAAGCAATGCACGCCTCTTTAGCTCAGTTGGCCAGAGCACGTGATTTGTAATCTCGGGGTCGTTG
>CAZBVD010000046.1:0-11482 GCA_964495235.1 uncultured Dysgonomonadaceae bacterium
CTTAAAATGACAAAGACTCCAGGATTGAAAGATGCTGAGAGATCTATGCATATTGCCCGAAGCCTACAGCGCAAAAAAGAAGCCCCTATTGATGAGGAGTCTATCAAAGGTAGTAGAAAAATATCTCCAATAGTAAATCCCAAAAGTAAATCTAGTAGAAAAACTGCTACCCCTAAAAGAGGCGGTGGTTCATTTAAAGGTAGAGGTGCAAGTGGGGGAAGACCAAGCGGTGGTCGTCCGGGTGGAGGCCGTTCTGGTGGAAAACCAAGTGGACGCGGTAAGGCTGGTGGTAGAGGAGGAAAGAGGTAGAGAAACGTATCAATCTTTTTTTAATAAAACTGTAATAGAATCGGCTCTATATTAGCAATACTATCAGCAAAAACAACTTTAAACTTCTTAATACAAAGTGTTAGGGAGTTTTTTTTATGAAATTGTGCGTAATATAATTTTTAATTGTATATTTGACGCTTTTATTTATAAATGGGAATAAAAAGAGCAAATTGAAAGCGTAAATGCTGTAGAGTAATCAAAATTAATTTTTAATTCAAAGTTAAATGGACAAAGCTTTTTTGACAATTCTTCTAAATGGATTGAGTAAGAGAGGTGGTAAATATTTGAACCAGGGCTTAAAGCTGTTTCTTGTATTCACTCTTTTAATGAGCATTAGTGTAAACTTGCAAGCTCGAGCAAATATTTCTATATCTAACAAAGATGTAGAAGTAGAAGAGACACTACAATTAATTGAAAAGCAGAGCACTCTGCAAGTTGATTTGCATGTGAAATCTGCAAGTAAAATTGCAGAGCAACCCAATGAGGTGATGATAAAGGGTAAAGTTACAGATAATAGTGGCTTCCCTTTGCCTGGTGTTACCGTTGTCATTGAAGGAACAACTATTGGAACTTCAACTGATTTAGATGGTTTATTTGATTTTTCAGTTCCCCGTAATTTAAGTAAGGGTTCTAAAATGATAGTATCATTTATTGGCATGAAGAGTGTTGAGATAAAGCTTGATGGAAGTGGTAATTATGAAATAACTCTTGAAGATGACAATCTCTTGATAGATGAGGTTGTAATAACTGGATATTTTGAAAGGAAGAAAGACAGTTTTACGGGTGCTATGACATCAGTTAAAGGAGATGACTTGATTTCTGTAAATAATCAAAATTTACTCTCTTCATTATCTATTATTTCTCCATCTTTCAAAATGATAGAGAGTAACATGTTTGGGAGTGACCCAAATAAGATTCCTGATTTTCAGATTAGGGGTGGCAGCAGTCTTTCTACAAGCCTAGAAGAAGATTTTGCTAATAATCCTAATATGCCGACGTTTATAATGGATGGTTTTGAAGTTACTGCCGAAAAGGTGTTTGACTTTGACCCAAATAGAATAGAAAGTATGACTATTCTTAAAGATGCTGCTGCTACTGCTATTTATGGTTCAAGAGCAGCAAATGGAGTGGTGGTTATAGAAACAAAAAGACCCGAAATGGGTGAGATGAAAATTTCATACTCTTTGAATTTAGATTTTGATGCTGCTGATTTAACCGATTATAACCTGATGAATGCAACAGAAAAGCTTGAGTATGAGAAGTTGGCTGGTCTGTACGATCACAGAGTTGTTTATATTGATGATCAATATAAGCAAGCTTATAATGACAGACTTAAACTTGTGAAAAGAGGGGTAGATACTGATTGGCTTGCGAAGCCAGTAAGAGGGATAGGTTTTGGCACTAAACATTCATTAACCTTGGAGGGCGGTGATAAAACAATAAGGTATGGTGTGAATCTTAACTACTCAAAAAACGCTGGGGTTATGAAAGGCTCAGAAAGAGAGAGAACAGGTATAAGTGTGAGCTTACAGTATAATTACAAAGACTTGAAGTTTATGAATACATTATCTTATGATAATGTTGGTAATCAAAATTCTCCCTATGGTAGTTTTAGTCAATACTCTTATTTAAACCCTTATTTCTATCCTTATGATAGTAATGGTAATATAAATGAACTACTGTTTGTTTTTTCAGATGGAAAACAGGAAGTCAACCCTCTTTACAACACGACATTAAACAGTAAAGACAACTCAATGTATAATAACTTTACCAATAACTTTTCTTTGGAATGGCTTATTGCTGAAGGGTTAAGATTTACTACTAGGTTGGCTCTTACACAACAAACAGGATCGAGCGACTATTTTAAACCTGCTGAACATACTGATTTTATAAATACAACTAATAAAGGTGTTTATAGAAAAACTAATAACGAACAGTTTTCATACGATGGAAATGCTGTGCTTTCATACGCAAAAACTTATGGAAAGCATCTTATTAATGCTGCAGGTATTTTTAATATATACGAAAAGAAGAATGATAGTTATACAACTGTTGGTCAGAATTATCCTAATTCTAATATGGATCATATTGGAATGGGAACTCAGTATTTTGAAGGAGGAAGACCTACTGGAGATTATTCAATAACAAGACTTGTAGGGTTAGTTGCAAGTGGAAACTACTCATATAACAATAGATATATGGTAGATGCCTCTGTTAGGGGTGATGCTTCTTCTATGTTTGGCGCTAATAATAGATGGGGAGTCTTTTTTGCTGGTGGTTTAGGTTGGAACTTACATAACGAAGATTTTCTTAAAGATGTTAGTTGGATTGATCTTTTAAAACTTAGAGGCTCTTGGGGAGAAACTGGGGGTGTAAAATTCAATCCTTATCAATCTATGATGATGTTTTCTTATAATGACAATGACATTTATGGCATTACTTACAACAATAAAATTGGCGCTTTGCTAATAGCATTAGGTAATCCAGACTTGCTTTGGCAGAAAAAAGAAAAGTTGAATATTGGGTTGGACTTTGATTTTTTCTCTAACAGATTATCAGGAAACGTGAACTTGTACCAAGAGACATCAAAAAATCAGTTGGTGAATGTAACTTTAGCGCCCTCGTTAGGATTCCCTACTTATATGGATAACTTAGGAAAAGTTAGAAATAAAGGTGTTGAGTTAAGCTTAAAAGGTACTGTTATTAAGACTCATGATAACTCGTTTAGATGGGATCTTTTTACAAATGTTTTTCATAATAGAAACGAGTTGGTTGAAATTAGTGATGCATTAACTGCATTTAATGACAAGCAAGATGATCTTGCTACTGATGCTTCTAATCCTATTAATAGACCAATGGTTAAGTATGAAGAGGGACGCTCAATGAACTCTATTTGGGTAGTTGAGTCTTTAGGTATTGACCCTGCAACAGGTAATGAGATATTTGTAAATAGGAATGGCGAAATTGTTGATAAGTATGATTTTAAAGATCAAAAACCTTTAGGATCTACTGATCCTGATTTAGAGGGTAACTTTGGAACGATGCTTACCTACAAAGGGTTTCAATTAAGCGGTTATTTCTCATTTAAGTTTGGTGGAGATATTTACAACCAAACCTTGGTAGATAAGGTTGAAAATGTAGACCCATTACGAAATGCCGATAAACGTGTTTTATATGATAGGTGGAGAACTCAAGGAGATGTAGCCAAATATAAAGCAATATCTGATAGATCGCTCACAAATCCGAGTTCACGCTTTCTTGAAAAAGATAATGAACTAAGATTTTCTTCATTAAGTTTTTCCTATACTTTTGATAAGAACATCCTTGATAAATGGGGCTTTGAAAGGCTGAAATTGACTGCTTTAATGAATGACCTATATAGGTTTAACTCATCTAGGATAGAAAGAGGTACATCTTATCCTTTTTCAAGGAATTTTTCACTTGGTGCACAAATTACATTTTAACTAGAATGAGACAATTTAAAAATAATGAGATTATGAGAAAAATAAAAATATTTATATTTATAGCTATTATACCTCTCCTTACTTCTTGTGATTCTTGGTTAGATGTAAATCCAAAGACTACAATGAAGGCAGAAGAGATGTTTAAAACTCAGCAAGGCTATAATGATGTGTTGATTGGTGTTTACTCATTAATGTCAACTCCCAATCTATATGCTGATAACTTGACTTATGGATATATCGATGTTTTAGCTCAATACTATGAGGGTATAAAAGATAATACAGACCATAAATTCCTTAATACAGTAAACTATGAATATACTGAGCTGTCAGAAGAGACCCGTCTAAAAGAGATATGGAGAATGCACTATAAAGCAATAGCAAATATAAATGCTATGATGCTCTATATTGATGAAAATAAATCTGTTTTTTCAGCAGGAGTTTATGAGGTGTTGAAAGGAGAGGCAATTGCTCTTAGGGCATACTTGCACTTCAATCTTGTAAAACTGTATGGCGAGTCTCCTGCTACTGGTATGGAAAGTAAGTCTATTCCATATGTAGATAGATATACTAATGTTGCTCAAGCACCTCTTACTGTGCGTGAAGTTTTAGATAGGGTTATAAAAGATTTTAAAACTGCTAAAGATTTGATGAGAGAGTATGACCCCTATGGAGTTAATTATGATAAATTTCAAAGTGAAAATATTCCATCAATACTTTCTGGAAGAGAGTTTAGGATGAACTATTATGCAGTAACTGCAGCTCTTTCTAATGCAGCTTTATATGCAGGAGATAAAGCTGAAGCTTTGTTGAATGCTAAAGAAATAATTGGAGATGTGGGAGATGAACCTGTTCAACCTTTTTATTTAGCAGACATTTCATCATCGCCATTGGCTGCATCAGAGTTTGTTTTTGCTTTATCGGTTCCTAAACTTCAAGACTATAGCGATGTTTATTTTGGCTCAGAAGCAGATCTTTATCTAAGTGCCAATTTATTAGCAATAAACAACTCTGTTATTTCAGATATGTATGCTACTCAAGATGGTGCTTCTATCGATATGAGACCTGTGGTGTTTTTCTCTGATTCGCCAAGTGGAAACCGTAAAGTTGCAAAGTTTAATAATAGAAAAGCAATTCCAATGATTAAAATTAGTGAGTTGTATCTTATAGCAGCTGAAGCGGAAGAGTCCCTAGAGAAAAGTCTTTGGTACTTTAATAAATTCGTAACCAACAGGGGCATTGTAGCATTTGAAGATAATATTACTCGCGAAGAGTTGGAAAATGAAATATACAAAGAGTATAAAAAAGAGTTTGTGGGAGAAGGAAAACTGTTTTGGTTTTATAAGCGTAAAAACTTTGGTAAGATAGGTGCTACTGATAGTTACACTGTTTCTGATCCCAACAAAGTATATACTTTACCTATCCCTAAATCAGAGTATGAATTTGGTAATATGTAATAAACAAGTTATGAAAAAATATTTATTAATACTTTCCATCTTGACGCTCTTTGCGTGCGAAAAGAATGAAAAACTAATTTTTAATTCTAAGCCAGGTCTCTATTTTGCATTAGATGATGATGTTGATAGTTTACAGTATTCCTTATTAGGAAGTCTATCAGATATTGATACTGTTAGAATTCCTCTAAAAATAATGGGTGATGCGCTTAATTATGATGGACGTTATAGAGTTGAAGTTGTACCAGAGGGAACAACTGCAGAGGTTGGTAAACATTATATCCCGCTTAGCGATAGCTATATTTTTGAAGCAGGGGAGTTTGTTAAAGATTTTGAGATAGAGATTTTAAAAACAGATGCTGCTTTGGAAACAGAGTCTCGATCAATTGTTTTAAGAATAGTAGAAACTGATGATTTTACCCTTGGATATACAAAGGGTACTGATGTCAAACTTATTATAACAAATCAGATAATTAAGCCCTCTTATTGGGACATGCCTTTTTCTTTATATTTTGGTGAATATTCAAAGGTAAAGCATAATGTTATAATTAATATACTGGGGCACGATTTTCCACTTACACTCACTCAGGCACTTGGAGATCCTTATTCACCTGGATATTGGATGGTTGCCGGAAGAGCTGCTTGTCAGTACTTTATTGAAAATAATGTAAGTGACGAAAATGGCAAAAAGATTTTACCATGGTCAACATTTTAAAATTTAAATTACAGATTATAATGAAAAGGAGATATATTTTTATTCTTATAGCGCTGGTTTTCGCAATGTCATGCGTAGACGATAACACTGTTGACAACTTTAATCAGCTAAATGAGGTTACAATTGAAGGCTTAGAAAAATCGTATAAATTTAATCTATTTGAGGAGACTAATATTGAGCCAACCATTATAACCTTGGATAACGATGAGTCGAATCTTGAGTATAGATGGTATATGTATAATAACAACCATAGATATGAAGCAGATACTTTATCTAGAGAGAAAAACTTAAATGTAGTTATGGGAGGAACCCCTGGACTATCGTATACTTTAGTTTTTAAAGTTATAGATAAAAACACAGATGTTTTTTATTCTAAAACTATGAAGGCTGAAGTTTTAGGAGAGTTAACAAAAGGGACAATGTTTTTGTGTGAAGAAGATGGAGTAGTAGATGTAAACTTTATGAAGCCTGATAGCACAATTGTTAGATCTATTTATAGTGTAGCTAATTCTGGTGATAGGATAGAAGGGGAGCCTGTTAAGCTGTTTTTTATCAATGCTAATGCGTATAACCCTGCAATTATGAAACATGTTTATATTACAACAGAAAGTTCAGAGGGGGGGTATATTGTAGATCCAATAACTTTCCAAAAAACAAAGTCGCTTAGAGATAATTTCTATGTTACCCCTGAATATAAAACTTTAAAGGCAACAAATTATTATAAAGGTAATATGGCCGACTATCTGTTTATTAATGGTAAGCTGTTTAATAGGGCGGCAAATATGGCCGACCCAATTTGGAAGACAGAACTATTGATAACAGCTTCGGATCAACCTAGGGAATATGATTTAGCTGATTTTACACTTTTCTCTTCTGGCTCACCTATCATTTATGATAATAAGTATGGAAGATTTCTTCAACACGCACCTGAAAATAAAGGAGAGTTGTTCGTCTTTACAGGAGGGTCAAAAACAGCTTTTGATTATAATAATTCAGGACTTAAAATGCTTTATAGTACTCAAATTACTTTACCAGTTGGTAGTGATGGAAGATATAGTTTTGCAATAGCAGAAGATCCAACTATAGAAAAGCGCTATATGTTGAAGTATTTGATAGGTAAAAGAGGAAACGACCCCCAGGTGTCTGTTTATGCAGATTTGAAGAAAGAGATTGTTGAGTCAGTTTATTCAGGTTTATCTAAATCGCAAATATTTGCAAGTGACTATGCTACAATGCCTGGTGTGTTATGGTATGCAAATGGGGGGAAACTTTACTCTATGAATACATTTGATGAGAATCCAATAGAGGTGCTACAGAAAGATTTTTCATCTGAGGGTATCTTAATTGATCAAATGGAGTTTTTCTCATTCAAAGAGATAGATCCAACAAGTGATAAGGAACTTACTGTAACAGAACTTCGCCTTGCAGTAAGAGATACAAAGGTGACTAAAAGACAAGCAGGGATGATATATATGAGAGGGAACACAATAGGTGGTGTTAATATATCAGAGGTTAGTCGGAAGCTTGGTATTGCAGATAAGATTTTTGATTTTGAAGAGAAACTTAATTAAATTGAATATGATTAAGCAAAGTTTATTGACTTGCAGAGCTTTCTTTATTATTGCTATAGTTATGATGAGTACAAACTCATTTGCACAAGGAATAGTATTTACTGAGGGCTCATTTGAAGAAATAGTTGAACTTGCAAAAAAAGAGAATAAAAATATTTTTGTAGATGCGTATACTACATGGTGCGCTCCATGTAAAAAAATGACAGCACAAACATTTCCTGATTTGCAAGTGGGCTTGTTCTTCAATAAAAACTTTGTGAGTATAAAATTGGATGCCGAAAAAGAATCATCGCATGGTTTTTTTAGCAAATACAAAGCAGATGCTTTCCCAACCTTGTTTTGGCTTAATAGCGATGGAGAGTTGATGGACAAGCAGTCGGGGTTTATGAGTCCAGATGAGTTGTTGAAAGCTGCAGAAATGGCTCTCACAAAGAATATTGAAGCTAACTATAGGGCTTTAGAGAAAAGATGGGAGAGTGGCGAGAGAACAAACGATCTTTTTAGGGAGTATGTTTTCGGCGACATGAGAACAATAGCACCAGAAAAGATAAAGCAACATACAATTGATTATCTCAGCACACTTACTGATGAGCAACTAAAGAGTTATGAAACTTATGTAATTGTTAGATCATTTATGCGACAACCGAGCAATGATATTATATTTACAACGTTGTTAAATAATTGGGACAGCTACCTAGATCAAGAAGAAGATAAAGAGAGTATGTGGGTGAATATGTATCGCACCTTGGTGCGCTCTACAAGTGCCCATCTTTTTAATAAAGATCAAGAGGGTTTTGAGAAGGCTTATGAATCAATTGCTAGTTTAGATTTTGAATATATTGACTTTTATATTGAGTCTCTTAAACTAGAAAAACTAATCTTTAGCCATGAATATGAGCAAGCATTGAACATGATATTATCTTTGGGCGATAAGTACTTTGAGCAACATCCATATATGTACAATCAATATCTTTATACTTTGGTAATAGGAGATTTTTTTGTGCAAGAAAACACTTCATGCTCAGAGACCGACAAGCTTTTATTAATAGCTAAGAGAAATGCTAAAAGTAAGCCTACTCAAGAGAGTATGCTCTTCTTGGCCGCATCTTATGCTGCTAAAGGAGATTATAAATCTGCATATGAGTATTTGGCCTCTTTGGGTTTTTATCCAAAACCAATGCTCTCTAATGCCGTTTATCCAAAATTAAACTTGCCTGTTCCAAGAGATGAATACCCATGGTAAGAGAGTAGTATATTGCAATTTTTGAGTTGCAATAAATATATATAATTACAGTTTTTTTAAAGAGGGTGTCCAATTAGTTTTGGAGACCTTCTTTTTTTTAACAGCTGGCCAAATTACAAGTTGGCACGAGCTGAATAATAACATCACCTATACCGGACCCTTCACATTGTGCTGCTTCATGTAAAATACAATGTCGCACTTTTATTTATTCACAGCCCCATAAACATGATGTAAACCTCAAAAACACCACAATAATTTAAGCTTTTAACCATCATTATTCATCAAACTTCAAATTTACACACATTATCTAGCTTGTAATCAGCAATATGTATATTTATCTAAAGGTAGTAAGAGGGCAATAATATTTTCAACTTTATTTTCCCTTAGCCAGCCTTTTCAACATTCCCCCAAATATTATACCATGTATTGGTAGCAAAGAATACCAATACATTCTGCCTAATAATCCTAAAGGGCGAAAGGTAGCAGTTTGCACTAACTCATTGCCCACAATCTTAAATTCAAGCCAAGCTTCACCAGGCACTTTCATTTCGGCAAATAGAAGTAACCTACCATTCGCTTTATCAGCAAAGAGTACCCTCCAGAAATCTAATGCATCGCCTGCATTCAGGTTGTTGAGATTGGTACGCCCACGTCTGAGTCCAACACCGCCCACAAACTTATCCATCATACCTCGTATTTGCCATAAACCATCGGCATAATACCATCCGTTTTCACCACCAATGCTCCATATCCTATTAATGCAATCTTCGCGATTGTCAAACGTTGTTTTGCGCGAATCGGTGAGGCAACCAAATTGTGGAATGTTGATGAAATCGGAAATATTTATGTTTATACCACTGCTTACATAAGCATCTTTCCAACTAGAAACTATCTCATTGTTTTCTATTTTACTAAATGCCCGTCTCAGTGATTCTTGATAGCTCATGGGTTCAACATTGAGTATGCCATTGATATGTGTGTTGCGGCATACTACCTCTACCTTCATGCTATCGACTAGCGATACAGCCAGCTTGTATGATGTAGAGGTTACAAAGTATAACCAATAAGAGGATAGGCGAGGGGTCATCACAGGAACAATGTATATCCGTCGCGATAATTTGCGTGCTTTGCTAAAGCCTAATAGCATATTTTTATAATTTAGTATATCAGGACCGCCAATGTCGAAACTTTGATTAAATGTTTGCTCATTAAATAAAGCTTTTGATAAGAATGCAATCACATCGGCAATGGCTATGGGTTGGCATTTTGTTTGAAGCCACTTGGGGGCAACCATTATAGGTAGCTTTTCTACTAAATCGCGAATAATCTCAAATGAGGCACTTCCGGAGCCAATAATGATGCCAGCACGTAGTGTAGTAAAATTATAGTTTCCTTTGCCCAACTCTATTTCCACATTTTTTCTAGAAGCTAGATGTGTAGAGAGGTTGTTATCGTTGATTATTCCGCTCAAATATATTACATGCTTTATATTGGTCTGCATCATAGCATTTCTGAAATTAACTGCGCTTTCATGCTCCAGTTTTTCATATTTGGTGCTTGCAGACATGGAGTGTACAAGATAGTAAGCACCATCTATATCAATAGGGATATTGCTCAATGTAGCTTTATCTAGCAAATCTAGCTGAATGATGGAGATGTTTTTCTTTAGCGACTCTGGTGGATTAAATCGGTTGAGGTCTCTCACACAACACACTACGTGGTGTCCTGCTTCTACCAAAACTGGCAAAAGTCTTTTCCCTATATAGCCTGTAGCACCGGTAAGTAGTATTTTCATTTTATTCAAGGTTTAAGCATTAACATTGTAGCAATGGTGAATGTGATTACTTCAATTCAAAAACCGATGATAGTAGCTCATAAGATCGTAATCGTGCCTCATGGTCTGTCATCATATCTTGAATAATAATCTCATCAACTGAAAGATCTTTTCCCAATTGGATTAATTGTTGGTGTACTTGCTCAGGAGTCCCTGCAATGAATCTGGGGGGTATTCCTGATCCAGAAACATATTCACCAATAGTTGGTAATCCGCCCAATTCTTTAACTGCATCATCAGGGGAAAGTAGGGGTGTATCTATAATACCTTTAGCTAGACTTCGATACATTACACGTACTGGAGCAGTTTGACGGTGAGCCTCCTCTTCTGTATCGGCACATACTACATGAACTGCAAGTGATACTTGAGGAGATTTTATTCCACTTGGAGTATCCGATGGTTTAAAGTTTGATCGATAGCTGTTGATTATATCAGGTGTGCCTTTTTGATTGATAAATCCTGCAAACACATAACGGAGTCCTAAGTGCGATGCGGCAGAAGCGCTCCAAGAGCTCGATCCCAGTAAGTGTAGCTCTGGCAAGCTCTCTCCGGTATGTATGCGTGTTGCAGCAAATGGATGGTCTTCTGGAAAACTGTTGTCGAGCCATGCAGTCAACTCTAAAATCTGTTGATTAGAATCACTCTGAAACTGTTTGCTTCTATCTTGCTGTAAAGCAAAGTCTGTTGTAGGTCCGGTTGTTGCTCTTCCAATGCCCATATCAATTCTATTAGGATAAAGCTCGTTGAGTGTACAAAAGGTTTCTACCACCTTAAATGGGCTATAATGATTGAGGAGAACAGAACCTGACCCAACTTTAATTGTTGAGGTTTTGGCGGCTACGGCAGCAATCATAATCTCAGGAGCCCGGCCTGC